>JAIROU010000378.1 GCA_031257375.1 Bifidobacteriaceae bacterium | reverse complement strand
GGCCCCGGTTTGGGCCTGGGCGGCCTCGGCCAGGCGCAGGGCCAGGCCCTCGCGGTCCAGCCAGAGCGCGTTCAGCAGGTGCAACGGCTCGACGGTGGGGTTTCCGGCGGCCGCCGCCTGCTGGATGGCGTCTTGCAGCGCGTGGCGCGATTTGGTCGTCAGCTTGTCAATGTCCATAGTTCCGTGGTCGCCTCCCCGGCCGGGTGATCGATTCCTGCCGTTAATTCAAGGTCCAATGCCAAAGTTGAGTCTACTACGCTCAAGTCTCGTTCCGGTACCTGGACGCCGGGCCGGGCGGTCCCTGTTCGCTCCCCGCTGAGCTCGGGCGCGGCCCGGCGGCCGGCTGGGAGGCGGGCCGGCGTCATCGGGCGCGGCCCGGTCGCCTGAGCCGACGCGCCGGCTGACGGTTCCCGCCGCTAACCGGCTGCCATCCCCGACCTGAAGCACCTGCGGCCCCCGGCCCACGAAACCCGCCGCCGCTGACCCGAAGCGCCTGCGGCCGCTGAACTAGGAAGCCTGCGATTCCTGACCTTGGAGAGCTGCGATCGCTGACCCAAAACACCTGCGATCCCGGCACCACCGCCAGCTACACCGCGATATTGAACGCCGCCACCGGCGGGGAAGGCGACAAGCCGGCCGAGCGCACCACCATCGCCTACCGCGATGTGCTCCAAAGCCTGTGGTTGCTGGACGAGATCGGCCCCTGGGACCCGGCCGGCGCCCCCATCACCCGGCTGGCGCAAACCCCGAAGCACTTTCTGGCAGACCCGGCGCTGGCGGCGCACCTGCTCGACCTGGACCAAGCCACGCTGGCGGGAGGGCCGCTCGAACCGGTCTTTGGGCCACGCCACGGATCAATCGCCGGACGCCTCTTCGAGGCGTTGGTGGCCTTGTCGCTGCTCACCTACGCCGAACTCTCCCAGGCCCGGGTCAGCCACCTGCGCACGCAAAACGGCGACCACGAAGTCGACTTCATAGTCCAGAGCGGGCGGCGGACAGTGGCCGTCGAGGTCAAACTCTCCCGCACGGTCTCGGACGCCGACGTCCGCCACCTGCTCTGGCTGCGCGAACGCCTAGGACCGGCCCTGGCCGAAGCCATCGTGGTCACCACCGGTCCCCTCGCCTACCGCCGCAAGTCCGATGCCGTGCTGGTGGTCCCAGCCGCCCTCCTCGGCCCGTAGGCGCGCCGGGAATTCAGCCCCGATTCCTGCGAGAGTCTCCCTTTTGTCGATGGTCACCGTGGCTCGTGCCTTGCTGTTTCCCCTGCGCCGCCGCCGGGCGGTGCCACACCGGGATGGAACAGAAACACGGGGGCTCGTGGGAAAGTGCGGCAAGGTTCGTTCAACAAGGGATGCTCCCGGGTGTGCCAAGGCATGGGTCGCGCTGAGTTGTGTCTCACGGGGGATGGTTGACGATTTTGGGGCAGGACATCAGTGTCGTTCGGGCCGGGCCAACACCGGCCCCAAGTCCCCGCGAATCAGCTTCGCCTCGGCCAGGCCCGTCATCTCGGCAACCCGGCGACACGGGTCAACTCGGCGCGGCGCCCGCCAAGCCGGCCCGCAGGCGGGCTGTGGCGGCGCGCAACACGGGGAGTTCGTCATCGACGGTCGCTTGCACCAAGACGGTCAATGCGTCATGGTAGCGATGGGCGAGCCTGTCGCGCATGCCGGCCACCTGCCGCCAGGGCACGCCAGGCTCCCGTGCAGTGGTCTCAGGGGTGAGCCATTTCGCCGCCTCGCCAATCTGGATCAGCCGCATGCAAACCGCGTCAAAGACCAGTCCGTCCTCGAGCGCGCCCCGGGACAGGTGGGAGCCGATCGCATCGGCTGCCTCGAGAATGTCATCCAAGCGCTGGATGTCTGTGCGGCTCACAGCGGCACCGCCTCCGCTAGAACCTGGCGGGCGTAGGCCTCCTTGATCGCCGCCTCGGGCACCACGTCGACGCTCGCGCCGAGGAGGTCTGCCACGGCGTCCTCGAAACCGATCAGCGACAGCAATGTCGCGTTGTCGCCCAGTGTGACCAGCAGGTCCACGTCCGAATCTGGCCGCTCGTCCCCGCGGGCCACCGACCCGAACAGGCTCACCCGGCTCAATCCGCTCTCCGCCGCCAGCCGCGCGATGTCCTCGCGACGCTCCGCGACCAGCCTACGCAGTGGCCCCATTTCCACCAGATCCACGGCCAACTCGAACCCCGCCGCCGCGACCAGTTTCCTCAACGTGGCGAACGACGGCTGGCGTCGGCCCCGTTCGTACAACGCGACCGCAGGCTGAGTGACGCCCGCTCGTGCCGCGAGTTGACGCTGCGACAGTCCGGCGGCCCGCCGGGCGTCCACGAGGATCTCCGCTGCTAAGCGCACCCCCAAAGGATACCGGGCGGCGCCACCCGGGCCGCAGGCGGGAACGGCAGAACAAGCCAAACGGTCACCGGGCGGCGAACGCGGCGCTACCTTGGGGCGACGACCCGCGACGATGCCGCCGAAGTGCCGCCACGCTCGTCGCCCTATCCCCAGGGCGCTGCCCGCAAGGCGCCGTTTTCCATTTCGCGCGCCGGGCCCAGTTGATATGCCATGGCAGACCGCTTCCGCCCAGCTTGCCACACTCTTCCGCAGGACCAAGAAGCCACAGCAAGTCCCCGCCGCGCCGGCCGCTCCGCCGCAGGACCAAGCGGGGCTTGCGCGAACCGCTAAGAATGACCCAGACACCGATGCGCGCCGGGCGGCGATCAAGCAGATCACGGACCAAGACCTGCTGGCTGAGATTGCGGCGGGGGCATCCGGCGAAGACCGGAACATCGGGCTGGACACGCTCGTGGCGCTGAGAAAGGTGGCGGATCCGGGCCGGTTGGCGAGGATCGCGCTAGAGGCGAAGACCTGGGATATCCGGGCGCGGTGCTGCGCGCGCCTCGAGGACGCGGCCGTCCTCGAGCGGGCGTCACAACAGGATCCGGACCAGCTCGTCCGGAAGGCCGCCGCCGCGAAACTGCGAATCATCAAGGAGCGGCCACCGACCAGCCCCGCGCCGTCGTTCCAATCGCTGTTCTTCCAAGTCGGTCTCTTCTCGAGAGGCGAGATCGCTAAAGACGCGAATGAGTTCGATTACGACTCGATGAAGGTGTGCGACCGGTTCATCTCATACGGGGAGGGCGCCGCCCAGGCTATGAAGTCGTACCTGATGGCGTGCGCAGCCGGCCAGGAGCAGTTCGGGTGGTGGCGGAACTCCCGGCTGCTGGTGCCACGCATCCCGTTGGCGGCCGGTGATTCGCCAGCCGCCCAGCCGATGCTGGAGGCTTGGCTGACACAACTCGTCAAGGCCCCGAGCCGCATCGCGGAATACGACAAGTAAGTCAGAACCTACGCCCAAATCGAACTGGACGCGCTGGCCAAGTGAGCGGGCCGGCTGGCTGACCGCACCCGTCGGGTGGCCGGGGGCGTTTCAGCCCCCGGCTCCCACAGATCTGGGCGTGACGGTCTCCCGTCACCCAGCTCTTAGAGTTGTCACTGCCTGGCCAGCCCGGAGTCTAGCTGCCAGTGCAGCAGCCAGCGAGGGTGGTGCTGGACCAGCCACCGCCAAGAACTACGACGCCGGACACCTCCTCGCCGCCCTGCCCCGACGCCTTGCGGGCCGTTTCCCGCCCTGCATTCTTGCCATCAGAAAAGTGCCTTCCCGGCCTCGCGCCAATCGGTGCTATGACACACCTATTGCCGCAGGCCAGAAGGCACTTTTCAGGTTAACACGCCGACACCCGACAAACCCCTACTCGCGGATCTGGGTCAGACGCCGACGTCCGCCACCTGCTGTGGCTGCGCGAGCGCCTGGGACCAGCCCTGACCGAAGCCATCGTCGTCACCACCGGGCCGGCCACCTACCGCCGTCGGTCCGATGCCGTGTTGGTAGTCCCAGCCGCCCTCCCCGGCCCGTAAGTGCCAAGCCGCCATCTGGGTGGATTTTGCCCGCGCTTGACATTTGCCCGCGCTTGAACGGCGTGCCTGCCGCCCGCTGACCCGATCCGCCAATAGACTGCGAAATGTGAATCGGCTCATTCACCCAGTCGGACCCGAGCCGGCGGCCGTCTATTGGCGGCGTCGCGCGGGTGTTCTAGTCGGTGTCTTAGTCGTTGTGATCGTGCTGGTGATGATCATCAAAGCGCTGGCCTCGGGGGACTCCGACAAGCCGCCCGCGCCGAAGTCGTCTCCCCCCGCAAGTTCCCCGTCCGCCTCGGCCAGCGCCGACCAGGCGGCTGCGGCGGCTTGCACGGCCAAGGACTTGACGGGCGCCAAACTGGCCCCGGACGGCTCCGACATTCTGCTGACCAAGAGCCAGGACAGCTACGCCGAGGGCCAGACCGTCATCTTCTCCGCCAAGGTCAAGAACACATCCGACAAGGACTGCTCGCTCCACAACAATGCCCGCAACATTGTCTTGCATGTGGTCTCCAACGAGGACCGCATTTTCGACTCGGCCGACTGCGCGGCCGACACCCCCGCCGATTCCGGCGAAGTGATCACCATCAAAGCCGACCAGACCGCCGACATCCCGATCGCCTGGGATCCCGTCCGCTCCCAACAGGGCTGCCCGGAGATCAAGGAGAAGCCGGGGCGGCACAGCGAGGCCACTTACGTCGGAACGGTCAAGATCCTCGACGTCCCCTCCGACCCAACCAGCTTCCTGCTGGTCCCCTGAAGGTCTGTCGCATTTTGTTTCGGATGTCGCGCGGCGTCAGACGCGCACGCCCGGCAAGGCGCAAGCCCGGCCGGTAGCAGCGCCATCGGGCCGGCTGACAACGCCGCCGGGGGTCGCGGCCGGGGTCGCGCGATAAGGTGCGACGGCGAACCCGGCCACGCGGGCCCCGGCCGGGCGGGGGCAGGGCTTGGCAGGCATCGGTGGGCTGCGCGCTGGGACGGGGCGCGTCGGCCCGCCTGCGACTGGCGGCATCGTCGGCAATACCGGGTATACTCCACGAATGGCGAAAGTGATGGTGTCGCTGCCCGACGACGTGTTGAGATCACTTGACGTGGCGGCGCGCCGCCGCGGGACCACGCGGAGCGGGCTGCTGCGCTCGCTTGCCGAGGACGCGGCGCGGAGCCGCAGCCGCCAGCGCGCGAGCCGAATGGCCGAGATCGCCCGAGACGCCGACCCGGCGCCGAGGCGGGGCGGGCGCGCCGCCGAGTTGGTCAAGGAGAATCGCCCGGACCGGTGAAGCTGCAATTGCTGGACGCCAGCGTGTTGTTGGCGAGCGAAGACGCCGACGACCCGAATCACGCGGCGGCGAGGCGCCTGTTGGAGGGCGCGGCGCCCTTGGCCACACTGGACCTGGCGTTTTACGAAGTCGCCAACGTGGCCGTGCGGTCCTGGCATGACCAAGAGGCGGCTGGCCGGCTCCAGGCGCGGGTGGCCGCCATTGCCGAGGACGGCGGCGTTGTCAGGGCTGACCTAAAGCTGATATCAGACGCGGCGGCGCTCGCCGCCCAGGCCGGGATCTCGGTCTATGACGCGGCCTACGTGGCGGCGGCGCAGGCCGCGGGCGCCGAGCTGGTCAGCTGCGACGTCCCCGACTTGGTTTCCCGCGGCCTGGCAAAGCTGCCCCCGACGTCGCTAAACCCGTAAACCCGGGGACGGTCCTTTCGTCCGATACTTGGGGACAGTCCCTGTGCCCCGACAAAGGTCTGTCCCCCGGTTTGAGACGAAAGGACCGTCCCCGGGTTTAGAAGGCGTACTGGACGTCGCGGCGCGTGACGCGGAAGCCTTGGCGGCGGTAGGCGGCCGCGGCCGGGGCGTTGTCCGCCTCCACGAACAGCCGGATCTCGGTGATCCCCCGGCGCTCCATGTGGGCCAGGCCTATTTCAAGCAGTTTGGTGCCGAGCCGCATTCCCTGGGCCTCGGGCCGCACACCGATGGCGTAGATCTCGCCCAGGGCGCCGACCACTTTAGTCCAGACATAGCCCACCAGCCGGCCACCCTGGCCGTCCCCTCCCCTAAGCTCCGCGAACACCAGCCCGGCCGCGTCGAACCAACTCTCCGCCATCCGCCGGTCCAGGTCCCCCGCGGTCAGTTTGCCCTGCTCCGGATGACCGACGAAGGCGGCGGCGTTGAGTTCCACCCAAGCCGCCCGGTCGGTCCGGGGGTCAAACTCCCGAAACACGACCGATGCCGCCGGGCCGCCCACCGCTGCCGGAGCGTCCGGCGAGGAGGGAGCGGGGGTTGGGGCGGCGGCATCGGCGGCGGGGTTGTGGGCGGCCCGGCGGCGGTCGGACGTCATCTCCCTAAGCTCGCGGACGGGGGCCAAGCCGACCGACTCCGCCACCCGGCGGGCGGCGGCCAAGTCGCCGTGAGCCCACAGCCGGACCTGCGGGGTGTCGGCGGCCAGAGTCCGGATCATGGCCTTGGCCAGGCCCAGGCGGCGGGCGGGGGGTGCCACGGCCAGTTCCGCCGAGGCCCCTTCGCGGTCGCGCTGGCAGTAGCCGGCCAGCTGGCCGCCCCGCCAGGCCAAGATGTGGGTGACGGCGGCCTCGCCGGCGGCCAAGGCCAGCCGCGACGCCTCGCTGATCGCCTCGACGCCGTCATGGCGGCGGACCTGGTCAGCCAGCTCGAGGGCTTGCTCGCGGACCGCCACGTCCAAGGCGCCCTCGACTTGTTCGAGGGCCTGGTGCTCGGCTGCTTTCATAGATCCTTCCGAGTCGGCCTATTCGAGTTTCCCCTGCCGCCACAGGGCGGCCGCCCGGTCGAGCGCTTCGGCGGTGGTCAGCAGGCTTTCGGCGCGGCGCGTCACGGCGGCGGCCTGGCGCCGGTCGGAGCCGTCGAGCCAATCGGCGTCCAGCGCCGAGCCGGTCGACAAAATCCGGGCGAAGGCCGCCGCCCGCGCCAGGGCCACGTCCAGTTCGCCGGTGAACAGCCCGGACAGGACCGCGTCCGCCAATTGCAGCATCTCGGCCGGGCCGGGGGCGTCGACCGCGCCGGCCACCACTCGCGCCACCGACTGGCGCTGCTCGCCCAGCTTGTACCGCTCGGCGACGGTTCGCGGGTCGCGCCTGACCCATTCCCGCAGCGCGTAGACCCGCCACAGCGCGCCGGGCAGCGACTGAGCCGGGGCGTGCGCCCAGAGCTGGGCGAGTGTTTCCAGCCCCTCGTTCTCGACCAGCGACACGAGGCGCTGGATCAGCTCTGGGTCGGCCGGGCCTTCTTGCCGCCCGCGCGCCACCAGGCCTTGGGCGCTGGCGTGGGCCAGTTCCGCTTGGACCGCCGGGTCAATCCCGCCCACGACCTTGTCGGCCTCGCGCGGATCCAGCATGGCCGGGCGGTGGAAGCGGCGCGGTTCACTCACCCCTCAAGCGTGCCACACCGATTCGGCCCGCCGCCGGGCCTCGCGCCCCTTTCCGCGCCCCTTTCCGCGCCCGCCTCCTCGGCGCGGTGCGATGATCGCCGCCCGCGCCCGACTGCGTGGTACTATGTCAGGACATTATGACCGCCGGGTGAGGGCGCAAAGCACGGCGGGGGCGTCCTCACATGGGGTGCCCTTGTCCCATAGTGCGACTAAGTGCGAGGGAGCGAGACATGAGGATTGCGGCGGCGCCGATCTCCTGGGGCGTATGTGAAGTGCCTGGCTGGGGTTACCAAATGAGCCCTGAAAGGGTGCTCAAAGAAATGGCCGGCTTGGGCGTCGAGGCGACCGAGTTCGGCCCGGACGGATTCTTGCCGGACCACCCGGAGGCAAAGGCCGCCACGCTGGCGGCCCACGGGCTGAAGGCGGTCGGCGGATTCGTCCCGGCCGTGCTCCACGACCCCGGCCACGACCCGGCGCCCGAGGTCGGGCGCGCGCTCGACTCGTTCACGGCCGCCGGCGGCGACGTGCTGGTCCTCTCGGCCAACTCCGGCCAGGAAGGCTACGACTCGCGGCCAGAGTTGACCGAAGACGGCTGGCGGACCATGTTCGCCAACCTCGACCGACTGCGGGCGCTGGCGGCGGCGCGCGGGGTGAGAGCCTGTCTGCACCCGCACGTCGGCACCATGGTGGAGTCCGCCGATGACGTCCGGCGGGTCTTGGCGGGCTCGTCCATACCGCTCTGCCTCGACACCGGCCACCTGTTGATCGGCGGCGCCGACCCGGTCCACCTGGCCCGCCAGCACGCCGACCGGGTGGTCCACGTCCACGCCAAAGATGTCGACCTGGCCTTGGCCAGGAAGGTCCAGGACGGCTCGCTGACCTACCAGCAAGCCGTCGCCCAAGGGCTCTACACCGTCCTGGGCCAGGGCGACGTCGACTTCAGGGCCATCGTGGCCGCCCTCGAGCAGGCCGGGTTCGACGGCTGGTACGTCATGGAACAGGACACCATCCTGCCCGCCGAGCCGACCGGCGAAGGCCCCCTCGCCAGCGTCAAAGCCTCGATCGCCTTCCTCAGATCCCTCTAGAACCGGGGGCGCGCCCTTCGCCATGACAAAGGGTGTGTCCCCGTGTTTGAGACGAAAGGACCGTCCCCGGGTGTATTCATCAGGCCCCTCCAGGCCGAACGACAGGGCCGCTGGCGGAGAGATCTCTTAGGTCCCAGACATGGCCTGGAGCGGGCCTCTAAGCTCGTGCGTTGCGCGCGGCCCAACCCGGTCGGCGCGCTGACTGGTCCAACTAGCTCCCTACAAGGAGGGGCAATGCGCGGTTACGGCATGTATTCGATCGACAACGTTGGCTGGCTGGAAAAGGACAAGCCCGTGTGCGGGCCGCTCGACGCCATCGTGCGCCCGACCATCATCGCGCCCTGCTCGTCGGACATCCACGTCGCCCACGGCGGCTCCGGCCCCAAAGAGAACCTCATCCTGGGCCACGAGGCGGTCGGGATTGTCGAGGAGGTCGGGCAGTACGTGCGCCGCTTCAAGCCGGGCGATCTGGTGGCGGTGCCGTGCGTGACGCCGAACTGGCTGTCCCGCGGCGTCCAAAACTTCCGCTCCTTCTCGCACGACCGCGGCCCCTTCGGCTCGTTCAAATTCGTGGGCGAGAAAGACGGCGTGATGGCCGAGTGCTTCCACGTCAACCAGGCCGACCCGAACCTGGCCCACATCCGCCCCGGCGTCGAGCCGGAGGCGGCCCTGATGACGGTCGACATGATGTCGACCGGCTTTCACGGCGTCGAACTGGCCGACATCGGCATCGGCGAAAAGGTCGTCGTGATCGGGATCGGGCCGATCGGCCTGATGGCCATCGCCGCCGCCGCCCTGCGCGGCGCCAGCCAGATCATCGCCGTCGGCACCCGGCCACGGGCGCGCGAGGTGGCCGTCGAGTACGGCGCCTCGGAGGTCATCTCCTACCGGGACGGCCCGCTGGACCAGCAGGTCATGGACTTGACGCGGGGCAAGGGGGCGCACAAAGTGGTGGTCGCGGGCGGCGGGCCGGAGGCGTTCGCCGACGCCATCCGCATGACCCGCCCGAACGGGGTCATCTCCAACGTCAACTTCTTCGACGTCAAGGACAACATCGCCATCCGCCCGCTCGACTGGGGCCTGGGCATGGGCGACAAGGACATTCGCGGCAGCTTCTGCCCGGGCGGCGGCAAGCGCATCCAGCGCCTCATCAACATGATCGAGTACAAGCGGATCGACCCGACCAAGATGATCTCGCACCGCTTCCACGGCTTCGACTCCATCCCTGAGGCGTTCGAACTGATGGACAAGAAGTCGCCCGACCTCATCAAGCCGGTCGTCTACCTCGACTGACCGCTGCCACGCCTCGAGTCGGCCCGCCTGATCCGTCGCCGGCCGTGACGCGGCCATGCTCCAAGCGGCCTGGCCGCAGTCGATCCGCTCGCGGCCTGGCGGCGATCGCGCTCCAGTTGGCCACCGCGCCCATTCGGCGCGGGCGGATCGGGATAGCGAACTCGCCGCGCATAATCCTGCTGCGGAGATGCGGAGGCGTGGGAGGATCATCGACATGTGTGCCGAACACCCGCTGTACCTTCGCGCGACAATTGACGATTACGACATCCCGGCCTGGCGCCTGCTGCGGCTCGACCCGACCCTGACCCTGGACGACCTGCTCGTGGCCGTCCGCATCGCTTTTGGCTGGTCGGCCGACCCCAACAGCGGCTTCATCCGGCTGAACGATCAAGACCTCCTGGCGCCGGAGTCCTGGGCGGCGCCCCCGATGATCGCCGCCGGCGTCGCCGACGCCAGTGGGATACCTGGTTCGCGCTCGACCACCTGGGACCGGATCGGCGACGTACTGCCAGCAGAGGGGGCCGCGGTCGCCTACAACGCGGGCCCTGGGACCTGCGCGAGCATCACAGTCGAACGAGTGGCGCCGCCGTCGGCCGCCAAGGGCGCCAAGGCCGCCGTCGGCGAAGGGTCGGCCGCGGCCGAGTTAGCCGATGCCGTCGGCACGGTCCACAAGGACGGCTCGCCCGGCGCGCGCTCCATTCGGTCGCGCCGCCAGTTCGTGGAGCGCGTCAACGCCGAGTTGGCGGCCACCATCTCCGCGCCCGCCACCGGCGTGGAGGCGCCGACTGAGATCACCGAGCCGGTGGCCGAGCACTTGACGGCCCATTTCCAGCGGCTAATCGACTTGGTGCCGAGCGACGGACTGCGACTGGAGGCGGGCAACGAGGTCCCGGCCGAGACGCTGCGGGTCCTCGCGGCCGGTTTCGCCGGCGGCCCGGACGGCGCCCCGCCGCCGGCCGACCAGGCGGCACTCGGCCTGGCCCTGCCCGCGACCGCCCAGGAGGCGGCCCGCGCCCTGGGCGAGGTCGCGCGGCGGCTCGGACTGATCCGTCTGGCCAAGGGCGTTTACTATCGCACCAAGGTGGCTGATCGAACGGACGGCGACCCGATCGGGTTGTGGGAGCACATCGCCAGTCGCGCCCTGCCGTCATCCCTGCCCCACATTGAACGAGGCGCCGGGGCGCTGGTCTGCTGCGCCCTGGGCGACGGCCGCACCCGGACCGCCGTCGAGTACGCCTCATATGTGGCCGAGTGGCTGACCCCCGCCGGCTGGGCGCGGATGGACGGCACGCCGATGGATGCCGACGACGGCCGCGCCACGACCGCCGGCGTGTCCGCGCTGCTCCGTCTGATCGACGCTTGGGCCAATGGCTGGGAGCAGGTGGGCGGGCTTGTGCCGACGCCGGCCGGCGTCGCGGCCGCCCGGGATCTGATCCGCGCCAGCCTGCCGCAAGACCTGGGTCACGCGGTGCAGACGCTCTTCGGCGGCTTCCAACGCGAATCTATCAGCGACTGGCTCGCCATGATGTTCGCCGAGGGCACCTTCGATGACGACGAGGACGACGAGGACTGGGACGACGACGACCTCGTCGACGACGACCTCGACGACGACGACCTCGACGACGACTGGGACGACGAGGACTGGGACGAATTCCAAGCGCAGTGGGAGGCGGCCGGCCAGATCTTCCAGGCCATGCTGGACGCGACCGACCCCGACAAGCACCGCGACCGCGGACCGGACCCCGACTGAAACCGAGTGGCTAAACCCGGGGCCTGTCCCCGTGTTTATCAGGGCTCACTTGGAGCGGGCGCCGAAGTGGAATGAGGCCTCCGGGCTCTGGTCGGGGGCGGGCCAGCGCCGGGTGGCCACCTTGGCCTGGGTGTAGAAGCTGACGGACTCGGGGCCGTAGATGTGGAAGTCCCCGATCAGCGAGTCCTTCCAGCCGCCGAACGAGTAGGACCCGACCGGCACCGGGATGGGCACGTTGATCCCGATCATGCCGACCCGCACGCCCAGTTCGAAGCGCCGGGCGGCCTCGCCCGAGGAGGTGAACAGCGCCGTCCCGTTGCCGTAGGGGTTGTCGTTGATAAGGCCGATGCCGTGGTCCAAGTCCCGCACCCGGACCACCGCCAGGACCGGCCCGAAGATTTCCTCGCGGTAGGCGCGCATGGCCGGGGTGACGGCGTCGAGCACGGTGGGGCCGGTGAAGAAGCCGGACTCGTAGCCGGCCGGCCTGAACCCGCGCCCGTCCAGCGCGACTTTGGCCCCGTCCGCCTCCGCCTCGGAGATGATCGCCTCGGCGCGGTCGCGGGCGGCGGCCGAGATCAGCGGCCCCATGTCGGCGCCCGCCTCGGTCCCGGCCGTCACCGTCACCGCCGCCGCCTTGGCGGCCACGCGGGCGACGAACTCGTCCGCGATCGAATCCTCGACCAGGGCCACCGACAGGGCCATGCAGCGCTGCCCGGCGGCGCCGAAAGCGGCCGCGACCACGGAGTTGGCGGCGAACTCGGCGTTGGAATCGGCCAACACGATGGCGTGGTTCTTGGCCCCGCCCAAAGCTTGCACGCGCTTGCCCAAGGCGACCGCCGCGCTATGAATGTGCCGCGCCACCGGGGTCGAGCCGACGAACGAGACGGCTCTCACCAGCCGGTGCGCCAGCAGGCCGTTGACCACGTCCGGCCCGCCCTGGAGGATCTGGAAGACCCCGTCCGGCAGCCCGGCCGCCTGCCACAGCTGGCCCAGTTTGACGGCCGCCGAGGGGTCGGCCGGGGACGGCTTCAAGATGAAAGCGTTGCCGGTGGCGATCGCCATCGGCGACATCCACAGCGGCACCATGATCGGGAAGTTGAACGGCGAGATGCCGACCGTCACGCCCAGCGGCTCGCGCCAGGAGGCCACGTCCAGCCCGGTCGCCACCTGCGGGGAGTATTCGCCCTTCAACAACTGCGGCACCCCGCAGGCGAAGTCGACCACTTCCAGGCCGCGGGCGACCTCGCCCAGGGCGTCCGACACCACCTTGCCCTGCTCGCGGCTGATGATGCCGGCGATCTCCTCGGCTGACTCGGCCAGCAGCGCCCGGAGTTTGAACATGACGGCCGCCCGGCGGCCCAACGGCACCTGGGACCAGGCCTGAAAGGCCTGGTCGGCGGTTTGGACGGCGTGGTCGAGCGCGGCCGCGTCGGCCTCGGCCACAGCGGCTATGGCCTGGCCGGTGGCGGGGTTGCGGACCAGCAGCGGGTCCGCGCCGACCTGACCCACGGCCCGTCCGGCGATCAGATTTGGCACAAGCGGCAGATTCACAATTCTCCTAACGGCCTTATGGCGGTAGATCGGCTAGAGGTCCCGATGCCGCCACCGGCGGCCTCGGCGGCTACGACCGACCGGCCCGGGCGCCAGGCCGTCCGCACCGCCGGGGCAGGCGGCCGCACCTGGCGCCAGGCGCCGCGTGCGCACCTGGCG
>JAIROU010000368.1 GCA_031257375.1 Bifidobacteriaceae bacterium | reverse complement strand
AAACTTGAGCGCCAAGCCGCCGACGAGCTTTTCTAGTTGCCCAACTCCACAACGGTTTCCTGGGCGCCCGAGGCGATCGACTGGACGATCGAGAAACCGCCGACCAGCAGCAAACCGCCGACCAGGATCAGCGCGATGACCGTGAACCAGCTTCTGCGCGAATGCTCCGACATGAGTTTTTGCACGACGAACGTGGCGCCCGCGATCAGGCAGACCACCCCGAGCAGGCCGAGGAAGACGGCGCCGATCGATTTGAGCGATGTCTGCGCGTTGGTGAAAAAGTTGCCGATCTCCCAGCCAGACCCGCTGCCGGACGCCGCGAGATAGGTGATCTCATCTTTGGCGCGACCGGCTGCGCTTCTCGCTGTGTCAATGAGCGAAACCATGATGGCCGCTCCTTTCTTTGATGATCTGGCGCCCCCGGTCGAGGGCGCTCTGGATAGTGAACGAATAGTTCGCTCACGACGTTTGCCGGCCGCTTTGCTTGCGCGCCTGTTTGCGCGCCCGCCGCTGGCCCACCCGGCGGCGTGTCCTCAAAACCAGGTTGGGCTCGGGGTCGGTGTGGTGCAACCGCAGCTTGCCTTGGTTGTCCACCCGCATGGCCGAGCCGGCCCGGTTGGCGGCGATCACCACCCGCTGGCTGGCGCGGGCGGCGACGGCTTGGGCTTTCGCCAGTTGCTTTTTGGCCGCTTTGGACGAGTTGGTTTGGGCGAGCCGCTCGGCGGCTTTCAACTGGGCGGTGGCCCGGTTGAATTCGTGAAGCCGCCGGTCGGCATACGTTTGGCGTGGAAGCCTCTTGACAGCTTGACGCTCGAAACGCCGCTCGCTGGCCGGGTTGAACCGAGCGTTGGCCCAAGCGCCGGCCGCTGCCGCCGCCGCCGCGTAGCGGGCTTTTTCTTCGTCCATCATCTGCCGCGTTTCCTCGGCCTCGGTTTGGGGCGGGCGCTGGGCCTGCCCCGGTTGGGCCGAGGGCGCGGGGGCGGATTGCTCGGCGGGCTGGCCGTTGTTCGGCGCTCCACCGCCGTCGCGACCGTTTTCAGACGGCGGGCCGGCGCTGGTCGAAGAATTGTCCGCCCCGCCGCCGTCAGAGCCATTCTGGGAGCTGTTGCCAGAGCTGTTGTCAGAACTGTTGTCGGAGCTGCCGGAGCTGCCGGGTTTTTCAGCGCCATCTGAAACCGCGGGCGGCGCGGAGCCGCCATTGTCGCCGGCGCCGCCGTCGTCGGGCGCGGGACCGGCGCTGGAATGATCCACCGGCTCGGCGGAATCGTCTGAATCGTCTGAGTCGTCATCATCGCGATCCGGCGGGGCGGTCGAATTGTCGGCGCTTTGCGGCGCGCGACCGCTGTCGGCGGGTTTGGCCGAGCCATCCGCGCCGCCATCGGATGTCGAGTCGGAGCCGCCGCTGGGCGCGGAGCCGCTGTCGGCGGTGTCGGCCGAACCATCGTCCCCAGAACCGTCGCCATCGTCTGGCGCGGAGCCGCCGCTCGGATCGGCCGAGCCGCCCACCGCCACATCGATGTCGCCGCCATCAGCGGAGCCGCCATCCAGATCAATCGAATCGTCCGACCCTGAATCGATGTCGCCGCCGTCGGACGCGGAGCCGCCATCCGGATCGGCTGAGCCGCCGCCGTCCGAATCAGAGTCGTCGCCATCAGACGCGGAGTTGTTGCTCGGATCGCTCGAACCGCCGCCGCTTGAGGGCGGTGGGGCTGAGCCACCGCTGCCACTGTCACTGCCAGAGCCAGAGCCAGAGCCGCCCCCGCCGCCAGAGCCGGAGCCGCTACCGCCGCCAGAACCACTGCCAGAGCCGGAACCCGCTTTAGCGGCTCCAATGGCGGCTGTCGCCCGCCCCATCAAACCGCCCGCCGCCGCGCCCACCGCGCCGATGGCCCCCGCCGCGCTCCCGCGCGCGCCTTTTCCGGCTTTCTTGCCGAGAACGCCGGCGTCGTGCGCGGCGGTGCTCACACCCGACTGGGCGACCGCCTCGTCGCCCGCCCGCTGGGCTTCCAGGTCGTCGAAGCCGACCAGTTTGGCGAGAATGCGCGCCATGGCCGCTCCAACCCCGCCGACTATCGCGCCACGCAGTTTGATCAGCGCGAAAGTCATTATCACCGCGATGACGCAGCCGAGAATGATTCCGACCGGCATCGCCCACCAACTTGACCCCGAGCCGGACAACACCAATATTGAGCCAGCGATCCGGCCTGACAGCACGCCGAGCAGCGTCGATGACAGGATGTAGAGCAGCACTGTCGCGATGATCGAGACCAGCAGGCCGCAAAACGCCACGACAGCCGCCATGATCGACCTGAGCGACCCGAAAAAGCCCAAACTGACATGCCCCACCAGTCTGATGCCGATTTTGACCGCCTCCGACACCAGGCCCCAACCATATGTGGTGCCCAGAATCGCCGGGCAGAACAGCAGAACGACTATCATAATATAGACCAACATGCCGTTGAACCCTTGGCCGACCATGGAAATCGACTGGACGCTCACATCGCTGAGACCGACGCTGGAGGCCGACGACGAGGCAGTTTTGATGGTCAAGCCGCTGCCATCGGCTTGGAGCGACCCGAAAGCGATAGTCCCAATCGGGCTGAACTGACCTTCATAGCAATCGCCGCTCTTGGTCATCGTCCCGCCTGAGACCAGCGCATAGGAGTCGTCCGTGTCGCCCTCATCGCTAGGGTCGTCAATCATGTTTTCGATGAGGTCTTTGGCCGCCCCGACATCGTAGCTTTCAAGAAGGTTGCTGTGAACGATCGCCGACATGTCTGAGGCGGTCATGGATGACGATCTCAACCACCGGGTCAACAGCGAAGAAGCGTCATCGCTGGTGACGCCGTTGGCGTGGTTGATCTGGTAGGCCACCGAGGTGGCGTTGCCGTCGGGCACGATGATCGAGGTCAAAACGGTTGGATCAACTTTTGTGTTCTCGGCGGTGACCACGCCGCACAAACTGTCGTCCGGTATTTTGAAATAGTTGGCGGCCCAAGCCTCGGTGTCGACCATGTGGGTCAAAACCACGTCCTCGGCCATGGTGAGATCGTCTCGCATCTGGCTTTTAGCCCAATCCACCACGGCGCCGAAGATCCCGAAAGCCAGCGGCACGAACGCCACCAAGAACAGCAGTCGGGTCAAAGTGGCGCGAAACGTCTTCGACATTTTGTGCGAGCCGAGCAGGCTGGCTGCCAAACCGATCGCCCCGAGAACCCCGATGATGATGAGGCCGAGCCCTTGGGCGCCAGACCAGAACTGATACAGGTAGCTTCTAGAATCTCGAATGGTCAAGCCGTCGACCGCTGTGCTGGAGGGTGGCCTGTTGAGGCCGTCCACGCCGATGAAAATACGGGCTGGGTTGAGCGAGCCGACCACCGTCAAAGTGACTTCCAATGTTTTCTGGACCGCTTCGGCCATGAGGAACAGCAGCCACAGCAGCCCCCCGAAAACAACCCGCACAATACGCATGAGGAAGCCATCCACGCCGCCGTTCGGTGTGAGCAGGCCGCTGGCGTCGGCCAACACGCGGGCGTCGTTGACCTCGGTCAAATGAAGGCCCAAACCTTTGCTGGAGTCATCCAACTGCGTGCTCATGCGGTCGCGGGAAAACGTCGCCTCTTCGTTGGTGTTAAAAATGCCCGGCTGCAACGGGGCCAGCAGCGCGGCCGAGCCTCCGGCGTTGGCCTGGGCGGCGGGCTGCCAGTCCCACTTGTTGTCGCCTTGCTCGTGCGACCAGTCTTTGACGAAATCGTGGCTGATCGACGCGCCCGCCGCCAGCGGCGTGATCTGGTCGTCGTCTTCCGCCCAAGCCGCCCCAAACACGCCGGTCAACGCCAGCGCGGCGACCATAGTCGCCGTCAGGCGCAACCGCCGACGGGTGAGTTTCTTGCGTCGGCGCGCCGGCGAAGCGGGCTTGGAAAGGCTGTTCACACCGGGTACAACGAACATTCGGCGCCAAATTGGCCGCTTGCAAACCTCGGTCAACGCGCCAACGTTTGCGCCCTGCCGCCATAAATCTCGCCAAGCAGCCCGCCCACGTCTCGCAGCGTCAAAGGCACGATGTCGCGCAAAGCCAGCGACCGGTCTGACTCGGTTTGCTGCAACATGGCTTGGGCGCTTCGCAGCGAGTCCAGGTCGCTGGCTGTGACCAGCATGGCTTGCTGGGTGGTGTGGTGGACGCGGCCAACTTTCTCCAACTGGGCGATCTTGTCGGCCACCAGTTTGGACAGCGCGGCGTTGTTTTTCACCCGCTCGGTCGCCGCCAAGGCTTTGGCCGCGTCGATCTGCCGATGGACCGACTGAGCGCGGCGCACTGTGATTTGGACGACCAGCCAGTCCGGCTCGCAGCGGCGCAAAAACACCTCGTATGACTCGACCACCTGCTGGGCGTCCCGCTCGAACAACACCGTCGAGGCGTTGCCCACCACCTGGTAGGCCATCCCAACCCGGCCGGAGACCATGTTCAACACCGCCGGGCCGTCCACGCCCAGCGGGGTGTCCACGCTTTTGACGCCGGTCAGGTCGTGGATCGGGCCGACCGGCGCCGACGGGTCGGCGTCGACCAGCCGGGCGCTTTTCGGCAGCATCCGAAACGCGGCGACCACCTGCCACAATTTGAAGCGCCGGAATTTGTCCGCGCGCAAAAACATCCAGGCGAACAGCAGTATCCAGACGATTGTGCCGACCGCCAGGTACCAGCGCGACCCCATGGGCGTCATGGTCACCAAGGCCGCGCCGCCGATGATGACGCACATCCACACCAAGATTTGCCGCAACTCGACCGAGAAGCCGGGCGCTTGCTTCTCGGCGGGAGTGATCCTGGTGTCGAGAACTGTCAGCTCAAGCGATGTGGGGATCGTGTAAGGCATCTTCAAGCCACTTTCAGCGGGCTGGCGGCCCGGCGCCCCGCCCCGCCGGCCGGTGCTGGGCGGCTCACCCGGCGCCCCTCCCCGCCTTGGCGGGCGGGGTGGCTCACGCGGTCGCCGAACACCAGGCCGACATATTTGCGGCCCTTGTACTCGCAGCGGCCGATCTTGACGTTGGCGTCGAATGTGGAGCCATCGGCCCGACGCAGCCCGCGCACCAGCACTTGCCCGCCCGCCAGCAAACGCTCGGCCACAGTTCGGGCGTCGAGCCCGGCGGCTTGGCGGCAGGTGGCGTCGTCGCCCAGGTTGACCCGCGCGATGACCGGTTTGACCTCGACCCGCTCGCCGTTCCAGACGCCTTTGACAAGGGGGGCGGCGTCCGAGTCGGCGAACGGGATGATCCGGCCGGAGGCGTCCACACCGCTGCCGCGCTCGACGACGCTCAAACCGACAAACCGGCGGCCGTTGAACTCCTGGTGGTCCAGGCGCAGTTTGACCGCGTAGATGTTGCCGGCCTTGCTTTGGGCGTTCGACCAGGTGACGGCCTGGCCGGCCAACAGCCGCCCGGCTTTCTGGTCGGTGATGGCGAACCCCATGGCTTGCTTGGGGAACGACACCTGATGGGTTTTGCCCGTGGCCGGGTCGACCCATTGGCCGTGGTGCCGGTCGGGGGCGGGGGTCAAGCCGGCGTTTTTGGCGGCTGCCAAGATTTTCGGCGCGTCGGCGCGCACCCACGCGGCCATCTGGTCCAAGAAGGCGTCCAAGTCGCCGCTTTTCGCCAAGACGGCCAACTGGTCTTGAATGCGCTTGGTCGTGTCCAGGTCGCCCAAGGCGGTGTCGCGTATCACCGTTTGGGCGAGCTGGCCGGCCTCGGTCAGCGTCAGCTTGCCTCTCGCCTCTTCGACCAGGGCGGGTGTCTTGGCGCTGGACTGCTTGACCACGGCCGACAGGGTTGACACCCTGGTCGAGCCGGTGCCGATGTCCCGCCGGGTCAGCTCGGCCATCAGCCAGGCCACGGTGGGGGCGTTTGGCCGTTTGGGGACGTGCTGGCCGAGCCGGGCCGTGGCGCGGCGCCCGGGCCAGACGGAGGGGCGGGTTTTCGGGTCGATGCCGATCACCTCCCGCCAGCCCCAGTCGGGGCTGCCCAAATGCGGCGCGATGTCGATTTTCGCCTCGTAGGGGCCGTCTGGCGCGTTAGGCCCGGCCACCGCCGCGACCTGGGTGTAGATGTAGTCCTCGGCCAGCATGGCCAGGGCGTGGCGGGCCACGAGGTCGTAGATCGCCGCCCCCAGCGGGCCGAATCTGGCGCGCACCTGGCCCATCGATTCGGGCACATTCGGCCCAGGCCGGTTCGCGCCGTGGGCGCCGGAGTCTTTGACATGGGTCGGGCGCGGCGAAGTCCGGGTCAGCAGCCCGTCATCGACCCCGACGACCGAGGCGATGTACGCGCTATTGGCCAGCAGGGCACGGAACTGATCGGGGGTGACGTGCTTGTCCTCGGTGCGCGGGTAAGACACAACGCCCGCCTCGTACATTTTCTGGTACACCGACAGCACCTGCTCGGCGGACCCCAGATGGGACAGTTTGCCCGCCAGCGCGGACAAGTCCAGCAAACGGGGCGGGGCGGAGCGCTTCCTGGTCCGGCTGGTTTCTTTGACCGGCCAAGGCTCGCCGTCTCTCAACACCGCCAGCCGGGCTTTCAGCGCCGGGTCGTCCTTGTCCAAGGTGAGCCGCCCAGGTTGGAGCGGGTGGGTGTAAACCACCCCGTTCTCGTCGACCAACTGGTCGGCGTAGAAGACTTGTTTGACGTGGCCGTCGTGGGCTGCCTGCTGGTCCGCGATCAAAACCAGCATGGCGGATTTGAGCCGCCCCTGCCGCAGCACAACCTGGTTGCCGCAAGCCATGGTGGAGATTTGGACGTATTGCTGGGACAGGTAGTCCAGCCGGGCGCGGGAGACCGCTTTGCGGTACTCGTCCCAGTCGTACAGGCTGACCGTCTTGGAGGCGATCACCTGGCGGCCGGCGTTTTTGACGGCTTGGCGCAGCGCCGCGGGCGACTCGTCGTGGAAAACCGCCCTGGTGATGACGGCGCCCGGTTTGGCGATGTGGCCGAGCTGGTCCACCCAGCCCAGCTCGGTGGCGACTTCCTCAAACAACAGCCCGCCTTCGCCGGTCGGGTCCAGATCGGTGGCGCACATGATCTCAACCAGGTCTGGCGCGGCCATGGCCCGGCGAAGCTCGGCCAGCTCGCGGGTCACGTCGGTTTTCGGCTCGCGCGACCAGAGGAACTCGCGGTGGTTCCACGGCAGCCGGTCTGGGTTGGCGTCCGGGTCGGCCACCCAGTTGCCGATGCCTTTGCCGCCCAGTTTGCGGATCGACTGGGCCGAGCCCGGCCTGGGCTGGCACATTGGCGCTTTATGCTCGTACAGATGGCCGCGCAGGTTGGCGATCTCAAAGGTGCGGCGGTCGGCCAGTTTGCCCCGCCGCCCCCCGAGGGCCGCCTCGAAAGCGCGGGCGGCGGAAGGTTTTTCCGCCACGATGATCACATTTGCCATGCCTGATCAACGATTGGCGGCATAACGACGACAACCTCCCCAGCCTGGTGGCTGGGGAGGTTGTCGTCTTTTTCCTTTCAGTTAGAGGGTGGCCATCTGAACTTTGGACATCAGATCACCATCCGCCGGCGCCGGGCGCGGTTTTCCACCGTGAACGCGCCAACCACCACTGCCGCGCCCAGACCGAGCATGACCAGTGTGGCCACGCCGACGCCGGTCTGCTCCAAGATGATCTTGGCGTCTTGCGGGGTCCGCTCGATCTTCCAAGTGGTGTCGCCATCGGTGGTGGCGATTTTGGCGAACCAGTCGTCGGCGTCTTTCACGGTCTCGCCTGACTTCGAGCCTTTGCCCTCAACCGCCGCCGTATCTTTGTGAACCACGTCTTTGACCATGCCGGTCAAAGCGCCGTCGAAGACGATGGTCTCGCCTGGTTTCAACACCACCTTGGACAGATCGTCCCAGGTGACATCCTTGCCGGGGGCCTCGCCGGCCACTTGGAGCACCCGCCAGTCGACGACCGCTCCCGCGTAGCCGTCGGGCGTGGCGTCGCTCAGCTTCAACTCCACCAGGTCTTCGCCGCCGGTGTTGGTGACGATGACGCCGATGCGGTCCCGCTCGGCGTCTTCCGGCGAGTAGAACACCAGCGCCTTGTCGTCGCTGTCGCGGTCGGCGGCGTCGCCGTCGGTGTAAAACTCGGCGAACGCGGCGTCTTTGACATCCTTCCCCGCCAAAGCGATGGTGCGCAGGTCGAACTTCTCCACGTCGATGGCCGCCTCACCGCTCGGGGTCGAAGGCTCGGCGCCAGCGAGGTGGAGCAAGTCCTCGTCGGACACGTCCGCGCCCGACTTCACCCCGACACCGCCGACCCACAGCTCGTCGATGTGGATCTCGCCGTCGTTTAGGCCTGGCACGACGCCGGTCAGCACAACGGTCGCGCCGACTTCGAGCACAAAATCCGGCCCGAAAAAGACGACCCCGCCGTCGGCGTGAACCGTCAACGGCTCGTCGGAGCCTTTCAACCTCACATTCTCAAGGTCGAACCGCATCGGCTGGCCGGTCACAGTCTCGTCGCGGACGGCCAGATTGATCAGATCGTCCGCGCCGGTGTTGGTGATGGCCATGTGGACCTGGGTTTCCCCGCCCGCCTCGACCGACACGGCGGTTTCCGGCGTGTCGGCGTCGTGGACATCATCGGTGACGATGTTGTCCGGCGGGTCGACCAGGTTGCCCACGCCTGGCCCCGGCTCGCCGCCGACGGCTTTCTCCACGTCGATGGCGGAAACCGGGGCGCCCTGGGCTCGGGCGAACCACGGGTCGGAGTCTTCCGCCGCCTCGCCCGATTCGACCCCGGCGGCGACAGCCCGCACCTGGTCGGTGTGAGTCTCGCCGTCGCCCAAACCTGGCACAACGCCGGCGAACACGATGGTCTCGCCAGGTTTCAAGACGAACCCGTCCTCGAACGAGAGAACCCCGTCGGCGATGGAGGCCGCCAGCGGCTCGTCGGAGCCTTTCAACTTCACAGTCTCAAGGTCGATCGCCAGCGCCGGGCCGGCCACCGTCTCATCGGTGATCCTCAATTCGGCCAGATCGTCCGCGCCGGTGTTGGCGACCGCGAAGTGAACCTGGGTTTCCTCGCCCGCTTTGACCGCCACGGCGGTTTCAGGCGTGTCGGCGTCGAACACCTCGGCGGTGTCGATGTTGTCCGGCTCGTCGCCCAAGTTGCCCGCCCCATGGGCTGGCTCGCCGCCGGAGGCTTTCTCCACGTCGATGGCGGGCGCTGGCAAGTCTTCGGCCTGGGCGAACCACGGGTCGGCGTCTTGGGCTGTCTCGCCCGATTTGACCCCGACGGCGGCGACGCGCACCTTGTCGATGTGAGTCTTCGACTCGCCCAAACCGGGCATGGCGCCGGTGAACACGATGGTCTCGCCAACTTTCAAGACGAAGCCGTCCTCGAACGAGAGAGTCCCGCCGGCGATAGAAACTGCCAGCGGCTCGTCGGAGCCTTTCAATCTCACCGTCTCAAGGTCGATCGCCAACGCCGGGCCGGCCACCGTGTCATCGGTGATCGTCAGATCAACCAGGTCGTCCGCGCCGGTGTTGGTGACCGCGAAATGAACCTGGGTTTCCTCGCCCGCTTTGACCGACACGGCGGTTTCCGGCGTGTCGGCGTCGTGGACATTCTCGGCGTCGATGTTGTCGGGCGTGTCAACCAGGTCGCCAACGCCTGGCCCCGGCTCGCCGCCGGAGGCTTTCTCCACGTCGATGGCGAGGATTGGAGCCTTCTCGGCGCGGGCGAACCACGGGTCGGCGTCTCGGGCTGTCTCGCCCGACTTGACCCCGACCGCGGCGACCCGCACCTTGTCAATGTGAGTTTTCGACTCGCCCAAACTGGGCACGGCGCCGGTCAGTGTGATGGCCTCGCCAACTTTCAAGACAAAGCCGTCCTCGAATGAGAGAACCCCGTCGGCGATGGAGGCCGCCAGCGGCTCGTCGGAGTCTTTCAACCTTGCCGTCTCAAGGTCGATCGCCAGCGGCGGGCCTGCCACCGTGTCGTCGATGATCCTCAGATCCGTCAAGTCATCCGCGCCGGTGTTGGTGATGGTCAGATAAACCTTGGTCTTCTTCCCGGCCTCGACCACCACGGCGGTTTCCGGCGTGTCGGCGTCGCGGACATCATCGGTGGCGATGTTGTCCGGCTCGTCGCCCAGGTTCCCGACGCCCGCCCCCGGCTGGCCGCCGGAGGCTTTCTCCACGTCGATGGCGGGTGTCGGCAATTCTTCGGCGTCCTGGGCGCGGGCGAACCACGGGTCGGCGTCTCGGGCGGTCTCGCCCGATTTGACCCCTGTGGCGGCGACTCGCACCTTGTCGATGTGGGTTTTCGACTCGCCCAAACCGGGCATGGCGCCGGCGAACACGACGGTCTCGCCGGCTTTCAAGACGAAGCCGCCTTCGAACGAGAGAACTCCGTCAGCGATAGAAGCTGCCAACGGCTTGTCGGAGCCTTTCAACATCACAGTCTCAGGGTCGATCGCCAACGGCGGGCCTGCCACCGTGTCGTCGATCACCCTCAGGTCGGCCAGGTCGTCCGCGCCGGTGTTGGTGATCGCGAAATGGACCTGGGTTTCCTCGCCCGCCTCGACCGACACAGCGGTTTCCGGCGTGTCGGCGTCGTGGACATTTTCAGCGGCGATGTTGTCGGGCGTGTCGACCAGGTTGCCAACGCCTGGCCCCGGCTCGCCGCCGGAGGCTTTCTCCACGTCGATGGCGGGGATTGGCGCTTTCTCGGCGCGGGCGAACCACGGATCGGCGTCCTCCACCACCTTGCCGGAGAGGGTTCCTGTGGCGGTGATGGCCGCGTTGTCGCCGTGAGACTCATCGCCGCCCAATCCGGGCAGCAGGCCGCTCAGCGAGATGGACGCGCCTGGCGCCAAGATGAGCCCCTCCAACTGGCAGGGCTCGTCTTGGGCTCGGCATGAGCCGGGGTCGATGGCTAAAGCCGTCTCCCCCAGCACCAGCTCGTCGGCCAAGACCAGATCGCCCAGCGGCTCGTCGCCGGTGTTGGTGATCGTCAAGTAGACCGGGGTTTCCGCGCCCATCTCGACCACCTGGGCGGTCTCAGGCGTGTCGGCGTCGTGAACGTCCTCAGCAGCCACATTGTTCGGCTCGTCGGCCAGATTCCCAGCGCCCGCCCCCGGCTGGGCGCCGGAGGCTTTCTCGATGTCGATGGCGGGATGGGTCTCTCCAAAGGCGAACCACTGGTCCTGGTCGCCCACGACGCAGCTTTGCCGGGCCTGGGCGGCCTCGGCGGCGGTGGCGAACCCGTCGCCGTCGCCGTCGACGCGCTCGAAGCAGTCGGCAACGCCCGCCGCCAGGCTTCCTCAGCCGAGATCAAACCGTCTTCGTCGGCGTCGATGTCCGCGATGCCGTCGCTGTCGGAGTCTTTGAACAGGTCGCAACGGGCGGAGCAGGCCAGCGGCGGGTTTTGCGGCTTGGCGATGACCTCCACCTGGTCGCCGTGCGTCTCACCGGCCGCCAACGGCTCCAAAACGCCGCGGCCGGTGAACGACGCGCCAGGCGCCAGCACCGGTGGGATGGCGTCCCAGGCGATGTCGACCGTCTTGGAGCCGACGATGGCGGCGTCCGCCACCTCGATGTCGACCAGGTTCACGTCGCCGTTGTTGGTGGCGCGGAAGTAAATGGTCGAAGACTCGCCGGACTTGACCACCTTGGCGCTGGCCTCGGTGTCGTGGTCGTCCGCCGCGCCGCCGTTGTTGGCGGCGTCCTGGTAGTTGCCTTTCCCGGAGCGCACATCAACCGCGTCGGATTTCTCGATGTCGATGCTCGGCTTGGCCGGGGCCGGCTCGGCGGCGGTTCTGGCCCACCAGTTGTCGTGGTCGTGGACCTTGGTCTCGGTCTTCCAGCCGACGGCGGTCGCCGTCACCACGTCGCCGTGCAAGGCGTCGACCTGGACGCCCGGCAGGGCGCCGGTGAACGTGATCACATCTTCGGAGACGAACTCGAAGCCGTCGCCGAAAGTGATCTTGCCGTCCGCGTCTTGGCTGGCTTGGATCGGCTCGCCGTTCAGGTGGAATGATCCGAGGTCGATTTTGACCGCCTGGCCTTGCAAGGTTTTATCCGACAGAGCCAGGTCCGCCAACGTCTCACGGCCATAGTTGGTGACGGTGAAAAACACGGTCTCGCCCGCGCCGAGCGGCAGCCGCACGGCGGTTTCGGGGATGTCGGCGTCAAACACCGTGTCGGTGGCGATGTTGTCGGCGCTGTCCGCGCCGCCGCCGAAACCAGCCGCCGGGTAGGAGCCGGAGGCTTTCTCGATGTCGATCCCGGTCGACGTGGAGCCGGAGTTTGAGTTGAAACTCACCACAACCCGCTCCAAAGAATCCCCGAAATCGGAGCGGAACTCACTGGTGCGGTCGTCGCCGGCGAACTCGTAGACGAACACATACCAGACGCGCGGGGCGGCTTGGCCTGTCTCCGGGTTGACCGGCGGCTCGGTCGGCGCTTTCAGCAGCTCGTAGTCTTCCGCGCCGACGATCCAATACCCGTTGACCGCCTCCAAGACGGCCTGGGTGTAGACCGGCGTGCCCGGCGGGGTGGCGGTCGCGAAGTTGTCCGGCTCGTCGAACAGCGGCCCGTACACCGTCAACTGGGCGGTGGTCTCGTCAGCCGACCAGCCGTCGGCGTCGAGCCCGAGAAAATCGCCGTGGTCGTCGCGGAACTGGCCGATGCGAACATCGTCGTAGAACCGCCCGCCGGGGGCGACCGACGGCTCCAAGGTGCGCGACACATGGGTGATCTGGTCGCGCACCGAGGTGGTCTCGTTGACGATCCAGAAATCCGAGTCCCACGACTCGAAGTAGGCGTTCAACGTCCCCGGATGCTCGGCGCCGATGTCTTGCGGCCGGGCCGTGTTGGTCTGCTGGTCGGCCAGAATCCTCGCCTCCCAGGTGTAGAAGCCGGTCACCGTGTCGGCGGGGGCGGCCTCGTCCGGGTTGAACGCCTCGCACAAGCTCGGGTTGGCGAACACGCCGGAGCATTCGACCGGGGCCTGGCTTTGCGGCGTGATCCAAAGACCGTTCGGGTCCACGCCCGCTTGGGCGTAAGACTGGCCCCCGGCTGGAACTTTGCTCCAAGCCGGCCGGTCTTTGGCCGGCTCGCCCGGCGTTTGGACGATCGGCGTGGTCAGCACTTGCGATTCGGTGAACACCAGGTGGCGGGTGCCGATCTGCTTGGCCTTGTCTTGGTCGGTCGGGTCGGCGGTTTGCGGCTGGGGCGTGTTGTACGGGCCGTAAGCGTCGCCCAGCACCGCGATCTCGACCGGCTGGCCCGCCACGTTCAACCACAGGTCGCCCTGATAGGTCAACACATGATTGTTGCCGCCGGAGACGACCTCGCCGGGGGCGAGCTGGTTGGCGTTGGCGTCTTCGCGCTCCAATTGGCTGATCGAGTAGTCCGGCCCGCCCGACTCGTAAGACTCGTCGAGCAGCGTCAACCTCACGTTGTCCACCAAGCCTTTGGGCAGGTCTTTCTCGTCCAGCAAGCGGTTTTGGCGCAAAGTCTCCACCACCGGGGCCATGCGCACCGTGATCTGCTCGCCGTCGGACCAATACCCGTCGGTGGCGCGGTTGGGCGCCGCGCCGGCTGCCGCCGCGTCGGGCACGGGCTGGTTCGGGTCGCCGGTCTCCCACCGGTCGTCCAAGAAGATCCGAGTTTCGGCGTAAGAGTCGGCCATCGGGTTGTCCGCGCCCGCTTTCAGCCGGGCGGAGTCCACCGATGTGACAATCGTGTAGTAGCCCGAATAGGCCAGGCGCCGGTTGTCGAACACGCCGACCGCGCCGTCCAGGTCGCCGATCTTGTACTCGCCGAACTTGGTGGCGACCCATTGCGCTGTGGCCACCAGTTTGGCCGCGATCGGCTGGCCGTCCGGGTGGGTCAGGTCGCCCAGGTCGTCGAACGGGCCGAACACCTCGGTTTTCATCGGCACTTTGAGCGGCGTGCCGCCAGGCGACAGCCACCGGTCGGCCGGGTCGACCGCTTTGACGGTCACTATGTCGGAGAACGTGTCGCCTTTCGAGATAGTTCGGGTCTCAGTGCTGGAGGCGAGATCGAACTGCAAGGCCGCCGCCGCGATCTCGCCTTCGGCCCAAGGCCCGTCGGTGGCGGTCTCGCCCAGTTGGCCGTCCGCCAGGAACAACCTGGTCTCGTCGCTCAAAGCGTCGGTGTCAACCCGCGCCACGGCGGTGTAGAAGCCAGAGTGGTCCGGCGCCACGCCGTCGAAGGCGACCTGGTAGTCACCGTAATGGTCGGCGGTGAACGTGGAGGTCGCCTTCGGCAAAGCCGACCCGTAGTCGGCGTTGTTGATCGCGAAAGGCCCGTACAAATCCACCCTGATCGGCACTTGCGCCGGGTGGTGGCCGTCGGCGGCCATGGGCGCGTTCAGCCACATGCCGCCCTCGGTCAGCGGGCTGAGCGTGATCTTGTCGGCCAGCCAGCCGTCTTTGTTGATGACCAGGGATTGGGCGATTTCCTCCAACGCGCCGTCGGAGGTCGCCGGGTCGGTCTGCTGGTTGGTCACCGTGCCGGGGCCACGCTTGGACTCGGGAATGTTGAGCGTGGTCGCCAAATCCATGGTGATCGGCACCAAGGCGGTCTCGCCTTCGGCCCAAGTGCCGTCGGTCGCCTCGAACACCGCCAAGAATTGCTTGGTCGCGTCGCTGAGACGCGGCGTGTCCAGCGACCAGACGGTCGTGTAATAGCCCTGGACGGGCAATTCGCCCAAAGTGTAGGTGTAGGCGCCGTAGTCGGTCACATCCTCAACGCCGCTCAGCACCAGCTTGTCCGGCGACACGGCCGAACCGGGGGTTTGAACGGTGTCGTAGGGGCCGAACACCTCGTATTTGAGCGGGATGGCCAGCACGTTGCCCGCTTGGTCCATCGGCCACAAGTCGCCTTCGGCGGCGCCGCCGACAATCACCGTGTCGCGCAAGGCCGTGCCCTGGTTGACCGTGTAATCCTCGTTGTCAACCGTCGAATCGAGCTTGATCTCGGCTTTCGCTATCGAGGTCTCATCCGCTTGGAAGAAGCCGTCGGTGAAATCTTGGTCGATCAGCGCGTCGACGGCGGCGGTCTGGTTGGCTTGCTTGATGTCCCACACCCAGGTGTAATAACCGGACGCGGTGACTTGGACATCGGCGGCGGCGGCGACTTCGCCCGGCGCGGCGGCGCTGGCCTCGGCGGTCCCGGCGACGGGCGCGCCGGCGGGGACGGTGTTGGTGAACGCTTGCGCCTGGTTGTACGGGCCATACAAGGTGCCGGTGGCTTTGACTGTGGCTTTCGCGCCCGCGTAGGTGGGCCAGCCGTCGCCGCTGAACGTCAGCGTGTCGGGCGCCGGGTCGCCTTTGAGGATGAACTCGTTGTCCACCTGTGTGGACACCTCGGGCGCGAAGACGGCCCGGATGACCTCTTGCGGCTCGGCGAAATCGTCGCTGTTGGAGCTTTCCAAGTACTGGGTGTTCTGGTTCTTGTCCACCGACCAGACCCAGACGTAGAAGCCGGCTTGGGTGGCTTTCGGCCCGGTCACCTGCTTGGTGCCGGGGCCGGTGAAACTAAGCGTGGTCTGCGTCACCACGGGCGCGCCCGAAGGCGGCGAGCCCGACCTGGCGGGCTTGTCGATGAACGGGCCGTAGAGCACGCCCTTGGCCGTGACGGAGGCCAGACCGCTGGGCCAAGTCTGGCCCGAGGACAATGCGAGGGTCACAGAATCGTTGAGGGTTTCGCCCATGGAAACAGTCTCAGAGGCGGTCGGGATGTCGGTGTTGACGACAAGATCGATCTTGGACATCGGCGGCTCTTCCTCGTTGAGGGCCACGCAGACCATGCGCCGAGCGCTAGAGCCGTTGTTCAAAGCCGCGATTTGGGCGGTGAACTGGTCGTAGATGGCTGTCAAGGCGGGCTTGCCGTCTTGTATCAAGCCCGCGTACTCAGAGTGCGAACCCTCGGCCCATGTGTTGTTTTGCTCAATAGGCCAAGTGGGCTCAAACCCATTGAGCCAAGTGCTGGCGGACAAGCTGTGGAACGACCAGTTGGGATTCCAATACGCATAGGTGAAATACGCGCCCACCACGCGGGAAGCCCTCTGGCCGTCAGATGACCGGGCCGTGGCGTCAGCCAAAGCGGCGCGGCAAACGGTGTAGAAGTCATCCTTAGTGCTAGCGGACGAGCTAGCGCTAAGGCCTGATGTCGCGAGCGTGGATGGTGTCCCGCCCAAATCGCCTTTGAGCTTCACGTCCAATGTGAATGCGATTGAGGCATCACCCCAACCTTGCTCGGCATAATAACTGCCACGCACGTTGGCCGCGAGGTCTCCCGGCAAAGCCTTGCGAATATCGTCATAGACATGGAGGACGACATCGGCGTCAGGATTGACGGCCCCGCCGCTGCCACCACCGGAACCGCCGGCACCCCCGCTGGCGGCGAACGCGGGAGCTGGTCCAACCAGCGCCGCCAT
>JAIROU010000329.1 GCA_031257375.1 Bifidobacteriaceae bacterium | reverse complement strand
CCCTGCTGCTGCACCCCACCACCATTGGCGGGAAACTGCTGTTGATGGTCATCGCCATCGCCCTGTTCGCGGTGGTGATGGGTCTGGTGCTGCTGCTCGCCTCGACCCCCAAACGGCTGCCCGGCTGGGCGACCGCCTTGATCTTCTTGTTCCCGGCCCTGGCCCTGGTCTGCTTCGGGCTGATCTACCCGGCGCTGGTGACGATCAAGAACTCGCTGTACGACCAGACCTCGACCGGGTTCATCGGGCTGGCCAACTTCGTCACCATCCTTGGCGACGCCGGCTTCTTGACCACGCTGCGCAACACCATCGCCTGGGTGTTGCTGGTGCCGCTGGCGGCGGCCGGGATCGGGCTGGTCTACGCCGTCCTGGTTGACCGGGCCAAGGTCGAGCGTTTCGCCAAGACGCTGATCTTCCTGCCGATGGCGATCTCGATGGTCGGCGCCTCGATCATCTGGAAGTTCGTCTACGACGACCGCGTCGGGGCGCTCTCGCGGGCCTATGTGGCCGTCGCCGGGTGGTTCGGCGCCGACGACCCGCACGCCCCGAAGTGGCTGATGGACGCCCCTTGGAACACCTTCTTCCTAATGGTGGTGATGATCTGGATCCAGGCCGGCTTCGCCATGACCGTGCTCAGCGCCTCGATCAAGGCCATCCCCGAGGACATCATCGAGGCCGGCCGGCTGGACGGCCTGACCGGGGTGAAACTGTTCCGCTGGGTGACCGTGCCGATGATCCGGCCCTCCTTGGTGGTGGTCCTGACGACGGTGGCGATGACGGCCCTGAAAGCCTTCGACATTGTCCGGACCATGCAGGGCGGGCATTTCCACGCCTCGGTGGTGGCCAACGATTTCTACACCCAGTCCTTCAACAACCACAACAAGGGCGTCGGCGCCGCCCTGGCGGTGCTGCTGTTCGTGATCGTGGTCCCGGTGATCGCTTACAACGTCAACCAGCTCAGGAAAGCGGAGGAGGTGCGATGAGCGCGACGCTCCCAACCGCCCAAAGCCGCGGCCGGAGCGCCCGGGCGAAGCGGCGGCTGACGTCGCCGGCGGCATCGGCCATCGCCATCGGGCTTGGGCTGGTCTGGTCGGTGCCGACGTTCGGGCTGCTGGTGACCTCGTTCCGGGGCTCGGTCAAGGAGATTCGGACGACCGGCTGGTGGGAGGCGCTGCGGCCGTCGAACTGGGGCGGCTTCTCGCTCGAGCACTACCGGACGGTGCTGTCCGGCAGCGGCACGGCCAACCTGGCCGACTACTTCATCAACTCGATCGTCATGACCCTGCCGGCCGTCGTGATCCCGATCTTCCTGGCCCTGCTGGCCGCCTACGCCTTCGCCTGGATCCCGTTTCGGGGGTCGAACCTGCTGTTCGTGGGCATTTTCGCGCTGCAGGTCGTGCCGATCCAGGTGGCCATGGTGCCGCTGCTGACGCAGTATGTGAAGCTCGGGCTGAACGCCTCGTTCTGGGTGCTGTGGCTGTCCCACGCCATGTTCGGCCTGCCGCTGGCGGTCTTCCTGCTGCACAATTTCATGAAGGACATCCCGCGCTCGCTGGTCGAGGCCGCCCGCGTCGACGGCGCCGGGCATGTCACAATCTTCTTCCGGGTCATCTTGCCGCTGATGGTCCCGGCCATCGCCTCGTTCGCGATTTTCCAGTTCTTGTGGGTGTGGAACGACCTGCTGGTGGCCTTGGCCTTCGGCGGCAACACCCCAGACCTGGCGCCGATCACCGCCCGCCTGTCGGACATGGCCGGCTCGCTCGGGGCGAAATGGCACTTGCTCTCGGCCGGGGCCTTCGTCTCGATGATCGTGCCGGTGGCGGTCTTCCTCGGCCTGCAGCGCTACTTCGTCCGCGGGCTGCTGGCCGGGTCGGTCAAGGGCTGAGGCCGTGGCGCCTGGTGCGGCGGCCGGCGGCGGCTGGCTGAGCGCTAGCTCAAGGTTTCGAGTGTGCGGGCGATGTCCTGGCTGGCCAGAAACAATTTGGTGCTGCCGGGGGTGAGGGGTTCGAATCCGAACCGCTTCCACCAGCTGACGGCGGCCGGGTCGGCCGGGTCGGCCGAGTCGACCAGGACGGCTCGGAAAGCGGCCTTCTCCCGCAACTCGACCGCAGTCGCGAGGACGTGGGCGACCAGCGCGGTTCCCACGCCCCGGCCCTGCGCCCGCCTGTCCACGGCCAACCGGCCGATCAACAGGGCCGGCACGGCCCGAGGCGCCTGACGGCGCAGTGATTCTGGCGCCGCCGAGGCGTCGACCGCCGTCATCGCCAAGGCCACGTAACCCACCACAGCCATCGCCTGATCCGCGATCACCCAGGTGGCGGCGGTGTCGAGGGGCCGACCCTGGCCCGCGTGACGGCGCAGCCACTCGTCCTTCGAGTGGTCGCCCGAATCGAAATCGCCCTTTTGGTGTTCCTTGGTCAGCGGTGCGGGACGGCGCAGGCGAAGACTCACGCTCAGTCGATCCAGGCAAACTTGGGCTGGGTGGTCAACGTCTCCCGCAGCCTATCGCCGACCCGCCCGGGCCGGGCCAAGGCGGTCAACAGCGCTTCCGCCTCCTGGTCTGTCAGCCGGACGCCGGAGCGCTCGGCCAGTACGCTGTCAGCCTGGGCCTGGGCGGCGCGAAGCACAAAGGCGGACACTGTGACACCCTCCGTGAGCGCCGCCTGCTCCAACCGCTTCTTGGTCTCCGGGGCCACGCGCACCTGGAGTCGATCAGCCATAACGGCCATGTACTAACATCGGCATCACAATCCCGAGCCGTCAAGGCGCAGGTCGCGCCGCCAGACCAACTGTCCCGTGGGCTGACTGGTGCGCGGCAGCGGTAGCCGCCTTAGCCTGTCAGTGGCCGCAGCTAGAGTGGCGGATCTGATGGTAGGTCCGGGTGACTCGGCGAGGACGGTGCAGGCAAGAGTGAGGCAACAGGCGGCGGCGTATTCCCAGCTAGAACTAGCGATCCCTGGTATGATGACGTCTGGACGTCAGGCTTTAGGAAGGACGGGAGAAGCCGTGGGTCTTCCACCAGGATCGGTGCGGGACGCGATCTACGATGTGGTTAGCGGAGCTTGCCCCGCCCCTTTGCCGCTCGACGAGATCCAGCGGCGCGTTGAGCGGCGTCTGGGCAGAAGCGTGCCGCGCTCCTCGATCCGCTCGGGCCTGCAACTGAAGACCCCTGATCAATACCTCCGCGTCGGACGGGGCTCCTACTCCCTGGCTGGGGTGACCGCGTCAAACCCAGGTGCGTCGATGGCCGAGCCTGGCCCTTGTGTGACTTTCGGCGACGCAACGTTGCACCATGCCGATGCCTTCGAGTGGTTGGCTTCCTGTCCGGATCAAAGCATTCACGGTGTGGTCACCGATCCGCCGTACGGCTTGGTGGAGTATCGGCCGGACGAGTTGGCGAAGATGCGCGCGGGCCGGGGCGGGGTTTGGCGGATTCCGCCATCTTTCGACGGGAACGCCCGGTCCCCGCTGCCGCGGTTCAGCGTGCTCGGCGAAGAGGATCTGGCCAACCTCGAGGTGTTCTTCAACAGGTTCGGCCAGGCGCTGTTCCCGAAGCTGGTACCCGGCGCGCACGTTGTGGTCGCGTCGAATCCGCTGCTTTCGCACAGGGTGGCCTACTCGCTCGGCCAGACAGGCTTGGAGCGTCGCGGAGAGATCATCCGCCTTGTGCAGACGATGCGTGGCGGTGACCGCCCCAAGAACGCGCACGATGAGTACAGGGGGGTTTCAGTGATGCCGAGGAGCCAATGGGAGCCTTGGCTGCTGTTCCGGAGGCCGCTGGAAGGCACGGTGGCCGCCAACCTGGCGAAGTGGCGCACGGGGGGGCTGCGGCGGATTTCGGATCGCCTGCCGTTTGGGGACGTGATCAAGTCCAGTCCAACGAGGCCGGCGGAGAGGCGGCTGGCGCCGCACCCCTCGTTGAAACCGCAAGCTTTCCTGCGCGAAATCGTCAGGGCGGTGCTCCCTTTGGGAGAGGGCGTTGTCTTAGACCCGTTCGCGGGATCGGGTTCAACTCTGGCGGCGGCCTTGGCCGTCGGGTACAGATGCCTAGGGACCGAGGTCAATGCCGAGTACTTCGAGTTGGCGGCCAGGGCGATCCCGGCTTTGGCCGCGTTGCGCACCAACTCGGCCGGGGCGGCAAATCCGCTAGATCGTTGAGAGTCGGCGGCGCCCTCCCAGGGGTGTTGGTGTCCGCCGGCTATTCGCCTGTGGCGGTGTCGTGTGACTCTTGGGTGCCGGATGCGGCTTCGCCCGGCCCCGGCGGCCCCTCGGCTATGCCCTCTTCCCGGCAGAAGTCCTTGAACCGCTTTAGAAGCTTGGCGTGGACCTGCACCACAGCGAAGAAATACAAGAGTTCCCGCACGGCCAAGCGCTGCTTGGGGACGTCCCAGTAAGATACGTTGCTCGCCATCCGATCGCGGTCCAATGGCAGAATGGTTCGCTCAAGCAGCCACCCCGCAGCGCCCGCGGTGAACGACCGGGCGAGAGCCACAGCGGTGCAGTTCGGCCAACGTTCAAGCTGCTTGGTGAACTGGTCGAACTGCGACAGATTGTCGTCTGTGATGTCCAAGTCCTTGACTTCCACGCTCAGCGCCAACTCGTCCCCGATCCAGCCATCAACATCGCCGGCTGCCCCGACCCGGCTGGAACCCGACCCGACTTTGTAGATGCGCAAAGTGACGTTGGGGCTGTCGGCCCGGTAATAGGCGTAAGCAAGGCCCTGAAGAACAGCGCCACCCGGTTCGCCTCTCTGGCCACCGGGGAACTCTGCGAGTACCTTCTCGAACGGCCGGATCTCCCTGAAGCCATCGGCGGGGCCTCCCATTTCTTCGAGGGACAACGCCTCGTCCCATAGCCGGTCCATCAACGACGCCCGCTCGCCAGGCGTCATGGCGGCGATCAGGTCGAACTCGGCTCGGTGCTGCGACCAGGACTGCGTGGCATGCGGCGCCGCGTTTGGGTAGCCGAGCCGGTGGAGGTCGTGGCGGATCACCTGCTCGACCGCGTTGTAGTACGTCCGCAGCGAGATAACCTCGTCTTTGGGCAAAAGGGTCAACGTGTTGAGGCGCCTGCCACCGCTCTCCTCCAACGGCGGATAGCGCTTGAGAGCGTCGTCTAGGTGGTCCTGACCGACCTGGGCCAGCAGTTTCTCGGCGACCCCCACATACGCGATCAGAACGCCAAGCAGATAGTTCCGGCGCAAGTGCTTCTTCCTAAGCCCAATGACTGCCTCGACCTTGTCGCTAGTGGTCGGTCGTGTGCGCTCTGCAAAGCCCTCAGGGAGCCCGAGCGCGGCGACATAGGAACTGAGACGGAAGGCGGGGTCAGTGGAGTTCACGCCATTGAGCCTATTATCAGGCTGAGCATGGCCTATCCAATCTACCCCGAGGTCGGGTGAATCTGGATAAGCCTTGGCTGAACGGGGCGGGGTTTGGGCTGGGGGGCGTTGTCTGGCACAATGGGACTTCGTATGCGCGCTTGGCGGACCCTCTCAACCATCGAGCGCGCGTCCAGCTTGCCGGCCAGGCGACCTACCCCCACGGGCTAGCCCTGCGACGGACACCCAACTAGGAACGCAAAGGAAGTAACTGCTGCCGTGGCTGTGAAGATTCGGCTCAAGCGCCTGGGCAAGATCCGGGCACCCTACTACCGCATCGTGGTTGTCGACGCCCGCGCCAAGCGTGACGGGCGCGTGATCGAAGAGATTGGCAAGTACCATCCGACCGAGGACCCCTCCTATATAGAGGTCAATTCGGAGCGGGTGCAGTACTGGCTGTCGGTCGGCGCGCAGCCGACCGATCCGGTCCTGGCGCAGCTGAAGCTGACCGGCGACTGGCAAAAGTTCAAGGGCCTGCCCCTACCTGAGGGGAAGCTGAAGATTCCCGCCCGCCAGGCCGCCGCCGCGGCGGCGGTGGCGGCGGCCGAGGCCGAAGCCCTCAAGAAGGTCACCGCCCAAGCCGAGGCCGAGGCGAAAGCCAAAGCCGAAGCCCAAGCTGCCGCCGAGGCTGAGGCGAAAGCCAAAGCCGAGGCCAAGGCCAGGGCTGAAGCCGAGGCCCAAGCCGAGCCGGAGGCCGCCGATGCCGCCCCGGCCGAAGCCGCGGCCAGCGCGCCGGCAGATGACGCGGCGTCCGCCCAGGCCGAACCCGCGCCGGAGGCCTGATGCTGGCCAGAGCACTGGAGCACCTGGTCAAGGGCATCGTGGACGACCGCGAGGCGGTGACCGTGCGGGCGAAGCGCGGCCGGCGCGGCGAACTGCTGGAGATCAGGGTGGCGCCGAATGATCTGGGCCGGGTGATCGGCCGGGGCGGGCGGACCGCCCGCGCGCTGCGGACAGTCATCAACGCTCTGTCGGACTCCGGTGACGTGCGCGTCGACGTGATCGACACCGACCGCCGCTGAGGCCCGGCCGGGCCATGGAGGTAGTTCTGGCGGTGATCGGCCGCCCGCATGGGATCAGGGGCGATGTCGTTTTGGAACTGCGGACCGACCGGCCCGAGGCGCGATTCGCGGTTGGGTCGGCCTACTCGGTCGACCGGCCCGCGCCGGGCCAGCCGGAGCGGTTAACGCTGCGGCGGTTCCAGGCCGGGCCGCGCCAGGTGGTGGCGAGTTTCGCCGAGATTCGGGACCGGACGGCGGCCGAGTCGTTGCGCGGCGCCAAACTCGCGGCCGAGGTCGATCCGAACGACGAGGCCGACGCCTGGTACCCCTCGCAGCTGCGCGGCGCGGCCGTGTCGCTGCCGGACGGCACAGCCGTGGGCGTGGTCAAGGGCCTGGTCATGGCCCCCGCCCAGGATCTGCTGGAAATCGACCAGGCAGACGGCTCGACCGCCCTGGTGCCGCTGGTCAAACAACTGGTCCCGGTGGTCGACCGCAAGCGGATGCGGGTGGTGATCGATCCGCCCGCCGGGCTGGTCGCCGCCCGCCCGCTGGCGCCGACGCCGACCCCGGCACCAGCCACGGAACCGGCCGCGGAACCAGAACCAGAGCCGGACCCGGCCAAGGAAGGAGCCAGCGATGCTGATCGACGTCATCACGATCTTCCCTGAGTACCTGGCGCCCGCCCGCCTGTCCCTCCTGGGCAAGGCCGCCGAGGCCGGCATTATCCAACTGCGGGTCCACGACCTGCGCGAATGGACCGAAGACCGGCATCACACAGTTGACGACACGCCCGCCGGCGGCGGCGCCGGGATGGTCATGATGCCGGAGCCGTGGGGCCGCGCCATCGACGCCGTCCTCGGCCGGGCTCACCCCGCCGAACAACCAGACGAAGAGCAAGGCCAAGAACGAAACCAAGGCGAGGCGGCCACTTTGGTAGTGACGACGGCATCGGGCAGGTTGTTCGACCAAGCCGCGGCCGCGCGCCTGGCACGGGCGGATCACCTGGTCTTCGCCTGCGGCCGCTACGAGGGGATCGACGCGCGGGTGGCCGAGCACTACCGCGCCCGCCCGCAGGTGGCGGTCGAGGAATTGTCGATCGGGGACTACGTTCTGGCCGGTGGGGAGGTCGCGGCCCTGGTCATGATCGAGGCGTTGACGCGGCTGCTGCCCGGAGTGCTCGGCAACGCCGAGTCGTTGGCCGAGGAGTCGCACGCCCAACCGGGCCTGCTCGAGTACCCGGTCTACACCAAGCCGCCCGTCTGGCGCGGCCTGGCCACCCCGGAGGTCCTGCTCTCGGGCCACCACGGCCAGATCGCCCAGTGGCGGCGCGACCGGGCCGAGGAACGGACCAGGCTGATGCGGCCGGATTTGGCCGGCGCGGACGGGAGGCGGATCTGACCATGGCCGACCGGGTTTCCCGCCCCGACCTGCGCAACGTCGCCATCGTGGCGCATGTCGACCACGGCAAGACCACCCTGGTGGACGCGATGCTCTGGCAGACCGGCGCCTTCGGCACGCACGAGCACGTGGCCGAGCGGGCGCTCGACTCCGGCGACCTCGAGCGCGAGAAGGGCATCACCATCCTGGCCAAGAACACGGCCGTCCATTACCGCGGGTCAGCCGCCGGACCAGCTTTGTCCGATGCCGCCGACCCGGCTTTGGCAGGTCAGGCCGCGTCGCGCCAGGAGGACACGGCGGGCGGCCGGGAAGGCGGCGGCGGCGCTGGGAATGGCGGGTCGGCATCGGGCGCGGGCGTTGACGCGGGCGGACGGGCGGCTGGGGCCGCGGGCGCGGCATCGGGCATAACCATAAACGTGGTCGACACGCCGGGGCACGCCGACTTCGGCGGCGAGGTGGAGCGCGGGCTGTCGATGGTCGACGGGGTGGTGTTGCTGGTCGACGCCTCGGAGGGGCCGCTGCCGCAAACCCGGTTCGTGCTGCGCAAGGCCCTGGCGGCGGAGTTGCCGGTGATCTTGGTGGTCAACAAGGTCGACCGGCCGGACGCCCGGATCGCCGAGGTCGTGGCCGAGACCACCGATCTGCTGCTGTCGCTGGCCGGGGACCTGACCGAGGACGACCCGTCGCTCGAGTTGGACCACGTGCTCGACTTCCCGATCATCTACGCCTCCGCCAAGGCCGGGCGGGCCTCGCTGACGGCCCCGGCGGACGGCCAAATGCCGGCCGGGCCGGATCTGGAACCGCTGTTCAGAGCCATAATCGAGACTATTCCGGCGCCCACCTACGACCCGGCCGCGCCGCTCCAGGCCCATGTCACGAACTTGGACGCCTCGCCGTTCCTGGGGCGGCTGGCGCTGCTGCGGATTCACAGCGGCGAGTTGCGCAAGGGGCAGACGGTGGCCTGGGTGTCGCAGGACGGCGCGGCCAAGAACGTCAAGATCACCGAGCTGCTGGCGACTGAGGCGCTGGACCGCGTCTCGACCGAGCGGGCCTCGGCCGGAGACATCGTGGCGGTGGCCGGGATCGCCGACATCATGATCGGGGACACCCTGACCGACCCGGACGACCCTCGGCCGCTGCCGACCATCAAAGTTGACGACCCGGCCATCTCGATGACGATCGGTGTCAACACTTCGCCGCTGGCGGGCAAAGTCAAGGGGCACAAGCTGACCGCCCGGCAGGTCAAGGACCGGCTCGACCGCGAACTGGTCGGCAATGTCTCGCTGCGCGTGCTGGCGACCGGGCGGCCCGACGTCTGGGAGGTGCGCGGGCGCGGCGAACTGGCCCTGGCGGTGCTGGTCGAGCAGATGCGGCGGGAGGGCTTCGAACTGACCGTCGGCAAGCCGCAGGTGGTCACCCGGACGGTTGACGGGCAGGTGCTGGAGCCGATGGAGCGCATGACGATCGACGCGCCGGAGGAGCACCTGGGCGCCATAACGCAGTTGATGGCGGCCCGCAAGGGCCGCCTGACGACCATGGCCAACCACGGCTCGGGCTGGGTGCGGATGGAGTTCGTGGTCCCCGCCCGGGGGTTGATCTCGTTCAGGACGCAGTTCCTGACCGAGACCCGGGGGACCGGGATCGCCTCGTCGCTGGCCGAGGGCTACGAGCCGTGGGCGGGGCCGATCGAATTGCGCACCACCGGCTCGATGGTGGCCGACCGGCCGGGCCTGGCCACGTCCTACGCCCTGACCGCGCTCCAGGAGCGGGGCAGTTTCTTCGTCGGGCCGGGCGAGCAGGTCTACGAGGGCATGGTGGTCGGGGAGAACCCGCGCGGCGAGGACATGGACGTCAACATCACGCGCGAGAAGAAGCTGACCAATATGCGCGCCTCGACCGGTGACGAGTTGGAGCGGCTGACCCCGCCCCGGCGGCTGACCTTGGAAGAATCGCTGGAGTTCGCCGCGCCGGACGAATGCGTCGAGGTCACCCCGGACATCACCCGCATCCGCAAGGTCGAGCTCTCGGCCGAGTTGCGCGGCAAGGCCCGCGGCCGGGCCAAACGCGAGTCCGGCGGCTGACATGGTCGCGACCGTCTTGCGCGGCCTGGGCTGCGGGCTCGTCTCCGGCCTGGTCACCGGCCTGTTGGGAATCTGGCACCGGGCCGGCGTGCGGCTGGGGCCGGTCGACTTCTTCCCGCTCGGATTGGTCGTGGCCGTGGCCGGGGTCCTCGGCTGGGCTCTCGCCTCGCGGGCCATGGCCGGGTTGGTCGGGGCCTTCGGCGCGGCCGTCGGCGCCTTCGCCGCCTCTCAACTCAGCGCCCTGCCCGGTCCGGGCGGGGATCTGCTGATCCAAGGCGACCTGAACGGTTTCGCCTGGGCCATCCTGGCCCCCTTCACCGCCATGGCGGTGGCCTTCTTGCCGCGCCGATGGTTCGGCCCTGGCAGGCGCCGATCACCCGGCCGAGGCGACGACCAGTGGCGATCGCCGTAACGATGTGTATTCCGGTGGCGCAGGGCCAGTGTTCCGGTTTGGCTGAGCCGCCGTACTGATCTGGTTGAGCGAGTGCGGTGCCGCTGAGTGGACCACAGCGCTGCCGCGCTGAGCCACCGGAGGCAGAGCCGACAGCCTTGGGGTGGAAGCCGCAGTCGGTGGCCGGTCTCCGAATCGTCCGGGCGGCGAGGCTCGCCGGAATTGGAATGTGCAAATCCCCGCCGCACTTGTCCCTTCGGAAGGTGTTCAACGATAGAGCGTCGGGTCGAACACCGCATATTGGAAAGCGCGGAGTTCTGCACCGTCGCGGGCGAACTCCATCCGAGTGCTCCGTATTGACAATGTCAGGTGTTCAACGCCGCTAACGTCCACGCTGAAGGTCTTTGTAGCCGTGCCTTCCCGCAGTTCGGACGTTGTGAATAGCAGTCTGTCATCGCCGTAGATCTCCACGCTGTAGGCTATGCCTTCTTCGTCCCAAGGCGCGTCATTTACCGCCCCCCAACTGCCCTCAAACTTGCTGTATTCCCGCTGGATGTCATAAGTCACCGTGGCTGGGGTCAATGACAGATTGACCACCGAACCCCAGTCAAGGCCAATAGCCCCGTGCCAGAATTCGGTGCCGAACACGTCGAGCATCTGGCTGCCGGAGTCGCTGAGCACCGAAAAGGCGTGATCGCCGTCCCCGGTCCACTCATATCGATTCATCTCGGCGAGGTATGTGTACGGCTGTTGTAGCCAGTGCGCGTAGAGGGTGTGATCCTTGCCGATGGCCACGTGGGTGCTGCCGCCAATCTTCTCGCCGCCTTCTTTTTGCGTGTACCAGCCTTCGAAGTCGTAGCCCAGACGGGTCGGTTGCGGCAGTTCGCCGTACTCCGC
>JAIROU010000310.1 GCA_031257375.1 Bifidobacteriaceae bacterium | reverse complement strand
GACGAAAGGACCGTCCCCGGGTTTACTCGGGTTCAGTTGGGGGGAGGCGGGTCAGGATCAATGGGGGGCGCGGGGCGGAGGGGGGTTGGGTGATCTGGATGGGGGGCGGGGCGGCGGCGGTGGGGGCGGGAGTGAGGGCGGCTTGGGCGCGGGGGAAGCGGTCGGGGGCGTCGGTCCACAGGGTCAGCAGGGGCTGGCCCTTGGTCACGCGGTCGCCCAGTTGGGCGTGAAGCTCGATCCCGGCGCCCGGCTGGACCGGTTCGCCCTGACGCGCCCTGCCTGCCCCCAGGCGCCAGGCGGCGATGCCGACGGCCAGGGCGTCGAGCCTGGTCAGGACGCCGGATTCGGGCGCCAGGAGGGTCTCGGAGTGCCGGGCGGCGGGCAGGGGGGCGGCCGGGTCGCCGCCTTGGGCGGCGATCATGGAGCGCCAGGCGTCCATGGCCTGGCCGCCCGCCAGGGCGGCGGCCGGGTCGGCGTCCGGCAGGCCGCCGGCCGCCAGCATCTCGCGGGCCAGGGCCAGGGTCAGCTCGACCACATCGGCGGGACCGCCACCGGCCAGGACTTCGACGGCTTCTCGCACTTCGAGGGCGTTGCCGACCGTCCGACCCAGCGGCGTGGACATGTCTGTGACCAGCGCCCTTGTGTCGACGCCCGCGTCCGCCCCGAGCTCGACCATGACGCCGGCCAGTTCTTCGGCGCGGGCTTGGTCCTTCATGAAGGCGCCGGAGCCGCATTTGACGTCCAGCACCAGATGGGCGGCGCCCTCGGCAATCTTCTTGGACATGATCGAGCTGGCGATCAGCGGGATCGACTCGACCGTGCCGGTGACGTCCCTGAGGGCGTAAAGCTTGCGGTCGGCCGGGGCCAGGCCGGGGCCGGCGGCGCAGACGACGGCGCCGGCGGCGGCCAGTTGGCGCATCAGCTCGGCGTTGGTCAAGTCCGCCCGCCAGCCTTTGATCGACTCGAGTTTGTCCAAGGTGCCGCCGGTGTGGCCAAGCCCGCGGCCGGACAGCTGCGGCACCGCCAGCCCGAACGACGCCACCAGCGGGGCCAGCGGCAGCGTGATCTTGTCCCCCACTCCCCCGGTCGAGTGCTTGTCGACGGTGACCTTGGGCAGCGCCGCGAAGTCCATCCGCTGACCGGAGGCGATCATGGCCTCCGTCCAGCTTGCGATCTCGCGGCGACTCATGCCGTTCAGCACAATCGCCATGGCCAGAGCGCTCATCTGTTCCTCGGCCACGGCGCCGCGGGTGTAGGCGTCGATGACCCAATCGATCTCTGGGTCGGTCAACTCGCGGCGGTCGCGCTTGGCGATGATGACATCGACCGCGTCGAACGGCTCGGCCATGGATGATCCTTCCGGTGGTGTTGTTCGGGGGATTCTGCGTCTCTTATGTTGCCTCACTTGCGGCGCTCCCGAGGTGAGACGAGACGCCAAACTGCGGCGGCGGCATCGGCGGCACGGCTTTGCGGCGTCCTCCCCGCTGGGTCGGCGGCGATCAAGGTGTGTCCCCAAGTATGAGACAAAAGGACCGTCCCCGGGTTTCGGGCCAGGGTTGGGGGAGGAGGTCGGGGAGGGGGCGTTCGCCGTCGGGGGTCATCAGGAGCAGGGACTCGCCGCCGTGTTCCCACAGGAGTTGGCGGCAGCGGCCGCAAGGTGTGATGACGTGGCCTAGGCCGTCCACGCAGACGAATTGGGCGAGGCGGCCGCCGCCGGACATGTGCAGGGCGCTGACCAGGGAGCATTCGGCGCACAGGGTCAGGCCATAGGAGGCGTTCTCGACATTGCAGCCGGTCACCACACGGCCGTCGTCGGTCACGGCGGCTGCGCCGACCACGTAGCCCGAATAGGGGGCGTAGGCGTGGACCGTCGAAGCCGCCGCCCGCATTATCAGGTCTTCCCATTGCATCATGGCTGTCTTCCCAGCTTTCAGTCTCGGTAGAAGCCGCCCGCGGCGGCCTGGGCGGCCGCACGGCCCGGTTCGGGGCGCCGACGACGGTCCCGGCCGCGGCGACGGCGGCGGCGGCGGAATCCGACTCCTGCGGCGGCACCGGCGCCGACCAATTGACGCATTATGCCGAGCAATTGGTCGGTCGCTTGGGGGGCGAGGACCGCGGTCGGCTCGTCCAGAATCAGTGTTTTCGCCTGGCGGGACAAGGCCTTGATCACCTCAAGCCGCATTTGGCCCCTCCGTGGATTCGGCGCCCGTCCGCCGCATTAGCGTACCAGGCGGACCCCAGCCGCTACTCAGTGGTCTCCTTCGGGTCGCCGGCCCGCCTGACGCCTCCCGAACGTCAGCTACGACGCCGGGGCGGCGAATCCAGGACTGGCGCCGATCCCTTCGGAGCCACCGACCGCACGGGCTCCGGCAATCCGGGTGGCTGCGCGGCGGTCACGCCAGGCAGGGAGGCGAAGCGGGCGGCTGCGTCGCGCGATAGCAACACTCGGCCGGTTTCGGCGGCGTGGGCTGCGATGATCAAGTCGTGCGCTCCCCGAGCCTGTCCGCTGCTGCGCACATGGGCGATCAGCTTCGCGTGCCGGGCGGCGGTCGTCTCTGTGTAAACCAGGACCTCGACCCAGTTGGTGATGGCTTTGAGCGAGCGTTCGCGGTCTGCGGCCCGCGCCGGGCTGTCGGCCAACTCGATCCCGGTGCGGTACTCGGCCAGGGTGATGGCGGCGACCGCCAAGTCGTCCTCGTCCAGGGCGGACCTGTCGAAGGCGCCGCGCTCGTAGTCGATCAGCGCGGTGGTGTCCAGAATCAGTCGTCGGCCCACGGGTCCGCGTTCTGTTGCGACAGGCCACCGACAGCCTGGGCGATCTGGTCGCAGAAGCGCCGGTCTGGGGGCGGAATGGCGGCCAACGCGGCTCGCAGTTCGCGCCCGGTCGCCCGCCGGGCGGGCCTGAGCTCGGCGACGGGCCGGTTCCCCCTTGTCACCGTCACGCTCTCGCCGGCCTCGACCGCGTCCAACAGCCGCGAAAAGTTGCGGGACGCGGCCGTGGCGCTCAACGTCCTCATCATAGAATCGTATCAGATAATCAGATTTCCTGTTTCCCGCCGGGTCATGGGCGGCGGACCATCCGGTCTTCCATTCGGGAGTGGTTCGCCGGGGCGCATCAGGCGGGGTCTCGCAACAGGTCCGGTATCAGACGGGCCAGCAGCCCGATGCCGTCTGGGGACAAGGCCGATTCGGGGTGGCCCTGCAGCGAGGCGAAGCGGGGGCCGCGCAGGGCGATCGCCTCGTCCGTCCCGCGACGGCGCACCACCTCCAAGCCGGGCCGCTGCTCAAGCGGCGCGACGGCGGTGAAAGTGTTGTAGTAGCCGAGCGTGGCGGGGGCGCCGAAGATGTCATCGGTCAGTTGCTCGCCCTGGTGGGGTCGGGTCAGTTGGCGCAGGTCCAGCCCGAGGTGATGGGCCAGGATTTGGTGGGACAGGCAGACGGCCAGGAACGGCTGGCCAGCCGTCAGCCGCCGCCCGATGACGCGCCGCAGTTTTTCGATCCTGGGCTCGGCGCCGGACGGGTCGCCCGGACCCGGGCCTGGGATCACCAATGCCTCCCCGCCCGGCCGGTAATCCTGCCAGGGCACGACCGCGACGCCGGCGCCGAGGCGCCGGAGCATGTGAGCCAGCATTTGCGAGAAGTGGTCCTCGGCGTCCACGATGACGACGCCCAGGCCGTCGAGCGGGTGGCCGCCGGAGGCCTGGGGCCGCAGCCAGAACTGGGCCAGCCGCTCGTTGCGGTACAGCAACGTGGCCTTGACCTGCCGGTCCTCAGCCACTGCCGACGGGCTGGCGGCGGCACCGGGAGCGGCGGCGGCATCGGCGGCATCGGCGGCAAGGTGTGTCCCCAAGTTTGAGACGAAAGGACCGTCCCCGGGTTTAGCGGCGGGGCCGGTGGCGGCGGCATCGGCGGCAAGGTGTGTCCCCAAGTCTGAGACGAAAGGACCGTCCCCGGGTTTAGAGGGGGTTATGGCGGTTAGGACGCCGGCGGTTTTGGTGCGGGTTTCGGCGACCTCGGCCAGGGGGTCGGAGTGGCGGACCAGGGTGGCCCCGGCCGGGACCGTGACCTTGCCGAACTGGTCGATGTAGGCGGTGCGGATGAGGATCGGGGCGTCGAGGTCCCAGACGCCGCCGGGACCCGGCTCGAACAGGGCGATGACCCCGGCGTAGTAGCCGCGCGGGCGGCCCTCGCGGCGGGCGATGACGGAGCAGGCGTTTCGCATCGGCGAACCGGTCACCGTGGGGGCGAACATGGTTTGGCGCAGGACTTCGCGCGGATCGGCCTCGGTCAGGCCCTCCAGAAGGTACTCGGTGTGCGTGACGCGACTCATCGGTTTGAGGTACGGGCCGATCATCCGGCCGCCGGAGGGGCAGATGGCGCTCATCAATTTGAGTTCCTCGTCCACCACCATGAAAAGCTCGTCCACTTCCTTGGCGTCGGTCAGGAATGACAGCATGCCGGGGACTGTGGGGCCTTCGGGCGGGTGGCGGTAGGTGCCGGAGATCGGGTTCATGGTCACCACGCCCGATTTGATGGTCAGATGGCGTTCCGGGCTGGCCCCGGCGAAGGCCAGGTGGCCGACCTGGACGGCATAGGTCCAGTAGGCGCCCTGCTCGCCGCGCAGGAGGGCGGCCATCCAGGCCAGGACGGCCTGGTTGGCGGGCGCGTCGACGCGGCCCCGGAAGGATCGGTGGAGAACGAAGTTGGCGCCTTCGCCGCGCCCGATCTCCTCCGCGATGACTTGCTTGACTTGGGCGGCGTAATCTGCGTCGGAGATGTCGAAGCCGCTGGCCTGGAACTGCGGCGGCTCGGCGGGCAGGGCCGCCAACAGATCGGCCAGGGGCGCCTGGCGGCGCTGGCGGGCGACCAGGCAGCGCAGCGGTTGGTGGTCATCGACCACATCGAAGCCGCGCTCCGCGATTTGGCGGAACGGGACCACGGCCAGGACGCATTGGCCTTCTAGCGGAATCTCAGCGGTTGAGTCGACGTCTCTCAGTTCGCCGGTCAGGATTTCGACTGTGGCCCCATCGCCGCGTCTGATCAGGGCGAATGGTTGGTCGAGGTCAGGCAGGACGGCCTTCGGGGCGGGGTCGGCTCGGTTCATTGGCGTCAGCGTTGGCCGGGGCGGCGCTTGACCGGCGCGGCGCTTGACCGGCGCGGCGGGTTGGAATGGGCTCGGCCCTCGGGCGGTGGTGCTCGGCGTCAACACGGATGGCCCATCGACTGGTCACACGCCGGTGGTGGCGAGGCGTTGGAAGCGGTGGGCCGAGTCTTTCCAGCGGCGCTTCAGGCCGTCTGAGTAGTCGACATGGATCAGGCCGAAGCGGCGCGAATAGCCCCAGGCCCATTCGAAGTTGTCCATCAGCGACCAGGCGAAATAGCCTTTGACCGGGGCGCCCTGGCGGATCGCCTCGGCCACGGCTTGGACGTGCTGCTCCAGGTAGGCGATTCGTTTCGAGTCGTGGACGCGCCCGTCTGGTTCGAGGGTGTCCGGGAAGGCCGAGCCGTTCTCGGTCACGGCCAAGTCCAGGCCGGGATAACGGCGGGCGGTGTCGACCAGCAACTCGGTCAGGGCGGGCGGGTCGATGTTCCAGCCCATGGCGGTCAGGGGCGGGTTGGGGTCGAGAAACTCGACCGATTCGGCGCCGACCCAGGGGTTGCCGCCGCCGTGACCGCCCGATCCGGCGGTGGATGTGGCGGCGGCGGTCTGGCCGGGCGGGCGGCGGCGGACCTGGGACGAGGAGTAGTAGTTGATCCCCAACCAGTCCAGCGGCTGGCGGATTTGGTCCAGATCGCCGTCCCGGACGAAGCCGAAGTCGGTGATCGGCCCGAGGTCCGCCCTCAAATCCTCGGGATAGGCCCCCGAGAGCATAGGCCCGCAGAAGATCTCGTTGCCCACCGCCCTAACTTGGCGCGCGGCATCGTGATCCTCTTGTTTGTCCGACGCGGGCCGGATGACGTGCAAATTCAACGTGACGGAAAGCGCCGCCCGGGGGACGGCGGCGCGCACGGCCTGGACGGCCAGGCCGTGGCCGAGGTTCAGGTGGTGGGCCGCGCGCAGGGCCGCCAGGGGCGAGGTCAGGCCCGGCGCGTGAACCCCGGAGGCGTAGCCGAGGAAGGCCGAGCACCAGGGCTCGTTCAAGGTGGTGTAGGTGGAGACCCGGTCGCCCAGCGCCTCGGCCACGACGGCGGCGTAGTCCGCGAAGCGGTGGGCCGTGTCGCGGGCGGGCCAGCCGCCCTTGTCCTGGAGCGCCTGGGGCAGATCCCAGTGGTACAGGGTGGCCACGGCCTTGATCCCGCGGGCCGCCAAGCCGTCGACCAGGCGGTCGTAAAAGTCCAGGCCAGCGCGGTTGACCGGCCCCGCGCCGGTCGGCTGGACGCGCGGCCAGGCGATCGAGAAGCGGTAGGCGCCGGCGCCCAGGCGGGCCAGGTGGTCGAGGTCTTCCTCCCAGCGGTGGTAGTGGTCGCAGGCGATGTCGCCGGTCTCGCCCGCCTGCACTTTTCCTGGTGTGTGGGAGAAAACGTCCCAGATGGAGGGGCCGCGCCCGTCCGCGCGCGTCGCGCCCTCGATCTGGTACGAGGCGGTGGCGGTCCCCCAGAGGAAACCGGCGGGGACCTTGGTCGGCACGGGCTGTCTCCTTGATGGGCTGGGGTTGGCTTTGCGGGTTGATTCTACGGCGTGATGTAGCCGGCCGCGAGCGTCAACTCGTACCATTCCGGCTTGGTCAGCGGCGCCTCGGAGCCTTCGGCCGCGCCCGCCACCCGCGCCGGGCTGGTGGTGCCCAGGACGACCTGCATATTGGCCGGGTGCCGGGTGATCCAGGCGGTCGCTATGCCGATGGGGCTGATCTGGTACTTGGCCGCCAGCCGGTCGATCACCTCGTTCAGTTTCGGCTCGCGCTCGCCATCGCCCAGGAAGGTGCCGTCGAAGAAGCCGCGCTGGAACGGCGACCAGGCCTGGATAGTTATGTTCTGGCGGCGGCAGAAGTCGAGGACGCCGTCGTCGCGGGCGACCGACTGGTCCAGCCCCTGCATGTTGATGGACAAGCCTTGGGCCACGATTGGCGCGTGAGTGATCGAGAGTTGGAGCTGGTTGGCCACCAACGGCTGACGGACGGCGGCTTGGAGCAATTCGATCTGGCTCCTGGAATGGTTGGAGACGCCGAAGTGGCGCACCTTGCCCGAACCCTGGAGCTGGTCGAAGGCCTGCGCCACTTCCTCGGGCTCGACCAGGGCGTCGGGCCGGTGCAGCAACAGGATGTCGATGTAGTCGGTGCCCAGGGCTTTGAGCGAGCCCTCGGCCGCCTCGATCAGGTGCGCGGCTGAGAAATCGAAGTACGCCCAGCCCTGCCCGGTCGGCACGATCCCGGCCTTGGTCTGCAGGATCACCTTTTCGCGCTGGGCGCTGGACCACTTCAGGGCGTCGGCGAAGCGGCGCTCGCATTTGTGCGCCTGGCCGCCGTAGACGTCGGCGTGGTCGAAGAAGTTGATCCCGGCGTCGATCGCCGTGGTGACCAGCTCCCTGATCTCGGCGTCGGATTTGTCGGCGATCCGCATCATGCCGGCGACGACATTGGACACCCGCAAGTCGGTGCCGGGCAACGTGAAGGTTTTCATGGGGCTCCCTTTGGAATCTGCAAGACGCGGCTAATCCGTTCTTTCAACCCTAGTGGAACCGCTCTCATCGCGGGGCTCGGCAGGGCTCCGCGGGGCGGCGCGGATGTCGGGAGGCGGGCGGGCGGCATCGGCGGGCGGCATCGGCGGGCGGCATCGGCGGGCGGCATCGGCGGGCGGCATCGGCGGGCGGCATCGGCGGGCGGCATCGGCGGGCGGGGCAAGGTGTGTCCCCAGGTTTGAGACGAAAGGACCGTCCCCGGGTTTAGGGGGCGGGGCAAGGTGTGTCC
>JAIROU010000142.1 GCA_031257375.1 Bifidobacteriaceae bacterium | reverse complement strand
GGGTTACACAACACGGGGCGTCAAAACCCCGTCACCCGCCGGCCGGAGCCCACCCCGCCAACCCAGCCACCACCACACGACTCGCCGGGCTGGGGCGAAGCCCCGTTAGTACTACAGCCTGATTTCGGGGTGTGACCTGCGTGTCTGCGTGACTTGGCGGGGCCGCCGGGCCATGATCAAGGCTTGTGAAACAAATAATCGGGCCGGCGGCGGCCCCGCGCAACAGTGTACGCGACCGGGTTTGGGCCCAGGGCTGGTCGAGGCTTCGCGAGGCGTTCCGCGGGGTGTTCGCCCGGGTGGACGCGCTGGCCACAGCGCTGGACTTCGTTTTGGCTTTGGTGGTGGACCAGTCCCGGAAGAACTGTTGGACGTTGGGCGAGTTGGCTGGCCACGCCGGGCCGGGCCGGTTCCAGCATTTGCTGCGCGGCGCGAAGTGGTCGGCGGCGGCCGCGAGGGCGGCGCTGCGGGATTACGTGGTTTGCTCGCTCGGGTTCGACGATGTGGTTTTAGTGGTCGATGAGTTATGTCAAAACGACATAACTCGTCTAATGTGGAGCACTTAGTTATGTGAAGTCGGGCGTGTGGTGCCTGGTGGGGATAGGTTTTCGGGTCCGGTTGCGTCACATAATGCGGAAGACGCGGTCGGCGGCCGCGGGGTTGTTGTCAGGTCATGTTTTCGAGCCAGGTGAGCAGGTCGTGGCGGGTTTGGGGGTCGTAATGGGTCTCTGCGACGACTTGGGCGCTGGCTTGTTCGATGGCCTGGCGTTTGAGTTCGGGGTTGGCGCGCGCGTACCGTTCGGTTGTTGTTATGGACGCGTGGCCGAGCAGGTCCCGGATGTAGATCAGGTTCACGCCGTTCTCCAACAAGTGTGTGGCTTTGGAGTGTCTGAGCTGGTGCGGGGTCACATGGCCGGGCATGGACGTGGGGCGCGCGGCATGGACGGCGGCTGCGTGTTTGGCGAGGATGTGGGCGATTCCAGCGCGTGTGATCGGCCTGCCGCGGCGGTTGAGGAACAGTCGGGCCGCGGGGTCTGGGCCGATCGTCGTGGCGTGGGACGCCATGATCGCGGCCGCCGCGGGGGTGAGGGGTGTGATCCGGGTCTTGCGGCCTTTCCCGGCCAGCTTCAGGGTGGCGGGCTTTTCGGCGCGCAGGTCGGCGATGGTGGTGTCGGCGATTTCCTGGACGCGGGCGCCGGTGTCGTATAGGACTGTCAGGAGCGCCAGGTCGCGCAGGCTGGATTTTTTCGCTTCGGCCAGTAGCAGTTGGACCGCTTCGACGGTCAAGTGCCTGATCTCTGGTTGCGGCGTTTTCGCCGCTTTCATCTCCAGGACGGGTGTCGCCAGTTGGATCCTTTCGGGAGCGACGGATTGGACGTAGCGGAAGAACGCCTTGATGGCGGCGAGTCGTTGGTTCGCGGTGGAGTCTTTGCAGCCGCGCGTCTCGCGCAGCCACCCCAGGAATCCGTTGATTGTGGCGGGCGTGAAGTCCTCGAGACGCGCGCGGTCTGGGGGTGTCCCCTTCCGCGCCTCCATGAACCGGAGGAACAGCACGAACGCGGTCCGGTAGGAGCTTATGGTGTTTGTTGGGAATCCCCGGGTGGTCGGCAGGTATTCGAGCAGCCAGGCGCCGAGCAGTTGGGCGAGGGTCGCGCTCATGTCAGCCCACCTCCGGGAACACGCCTTGGTAGGCTCCGGCCATGGCGGCCTCCACGTCGGGGTGGGCGTAGGCCGCGAGTTTGAGGTAGTACTCGGTGGACGTGATGTCCGCGTGCCCCATGTAGGCCGCGAGGGCGGGCAGCGCGGCGCGCACGTCGGAGCCGTTGTTTTGCAGTTCGACCAAGCACGCCACGGCATATGAGTGGCGCAGGTCGTGGACCCGCGGGGGGCGGGAGCCGTCGGTGGTGACGCCAGCCCGCAGCATGATCTTCTGGATGGCGCTCCTGGCGGACCCCGAGTGGTAGGGGCCGCCGCGCGGGCTGGGGTAGAACCACGCGTCGGCCGGCCCGCATGGCAGGCCCGCCTGGTCGGCGTAGCCGCGGGCGTGGTCCGCGAGCGACTTGGACATCGGCACGAGCCGGGTGCGGCCGTGTTTGGCTTTGGTGACGGTCAGGACGCCGTTGCCCAGATCGACGTCGCCGACGGTCAAATTCAGCGCCTCGTTGATCCTGAGCCCGCAGCACCACAGCATCCTGACCAGCATCGAGCACACCCGGCGGGCGGCTTCGGTTTGGCGCGGCCCGGGGGGCTGGTCGGCCTGGGCGATCACGCGCGCCATCTCGTCCGGCGACAAGATGCGCGGCGCGAAACCCGATTCGCACTTTTCCGGGAAGTCGCCCGGAACCCACGCGTCGTGGCCGCTGGCCTGGAGGAACAAGGCGAACTGGCGGGCCATCGACCAGCGCCGCTTCCGGGTCAGCGCCTTCCGGCCCGGGGCGGGTTCGCAGAACGCGAGGACCATTTCCTCCGTCAGGATTCCGGGCGCGGGCGGGAAGGCGTCCATGTGCCTCGACAGCCTGGCCGCCAGGTCGACTGTGGTGGCGCCGTACAGGTAGCCCAGCGCCCGCCGGTAGGTGACGAACTGGTCGAACAGGTCGGGGCGGGCGCCGAACCTGGGGGCGGGTTCAGTGCGCATGAGGCACCTCCAACGCCATCGCGCGCAGTTGTTCTATGTCGATCCGCAGGTAGCGGCGGGTGGTGTTCGCGCTGGCGTGGCCCAGCACCGCGGATATCACCGGGTAAGGCGTTTCGGCGGTGAGCATGCCCGCCGCCAACGAGTGGCGGAACGCGTGCAGGCCGTGGTGCCTGGCGCCGACCTCGACGCGGGCTTGGGCCAGGTAGCGCTCAACCACGTAGCCGAAATGGTTGGTTTCGGCGTAGCGGGTGTGCGGCGCCCGCGAGCGGATGAAGACTTGCGGGTCGGGGCTTTCCGGGCGTTCGTTTTTCACGTAGTCGGCCAAAGCGAAGAATGACTCGTCTGGCAGCGGGATGTCCAACCTGTCACCGGTTTTCCCCTGGACCAGCGACGCCGTCCGCGCGCGCCAGTCGACCTGGTCGAGACGCAAGGCGTTGATGTCGCCGCCCCGCAGCCCTGTCTGCACGGCTAGAAGCACCACCGCCCGGTCCCTGCGGGGGCACAGCCCGGACGGGTCCCGCAGCGCGTCGACGACGCGCGCGGTCTCCTCGCGGGTGAACGCGGACGGCAGCACCAGGTCCTTGTCGTACACGATCACGGGGAACAGCGAGGCCAAGCGGCCGTCGGCGCCGCGCTCGGCGACAAGGAACCGCAAGAACTCCCGCAGCCGGTACAAGTGCCCCGCCCTCGTGGACGGGGCCAGCGCGCTCAGGCCGGCGGCGTAAGCCAACACGTCCTCGGACGCCAGCCCGCGGCCAGCGACGGCGACCCCGTCCGCGAACACCAGGAACCGTTTGACCGCGTAAGACGCGGCCGCCACCGTGCCCGGGGCCAAGCCCAAGCCCAGGAGGCGCCGGGCATACGCGTCGAAGTCTTCGGCGAACCGCGCCGGCAACGGCGCCGGGGCGCCGCCGCACTTCAACTCGAACTTGCCGGTCTCGGCCGCGCTGAACAGGCAAGCCACCGCGCGCCGTTTGAACTGATCTCCCTGGGTGCCCCCGCGGCTGGGACAACCCGCCGACTCCAAAAACCGGTCGCCGTCACGCCGACCAGGCGAATCGATCCCCGCAGACACGCAGAAACCGGCGAATCCCCGCCAAACCCGGCGGTACGCGGCCTTCGATCCCTCCGCATACGAACCCCCCTCCAACACCGCCTCGGCAGCGGCGATGAGAGCGGGCAGACAAGTCACCATCAGTGGTCACCTCCAGAACTAGTAGAGGCGAACCAGCCAACACCCCGCCGTTATGTGACGCAACCGGACCCGAAAACCCATCCCCACCAGGCACCACACGCCCGACTTCACATAACTAAGTGCTCCACATTAGATGAGACCGGTGATGTGAAGAAGGGCGTGAAGACCGTCGGGGTTCAGCGCCAGTACACGGGCACCGCCGGGAGGATCGAGAACGCGCAGGTCACAGTGTGTTTGGCGTATGCGGTGAGCGACGCGCACGCGCTGGTGGACGCGGAGTTGTACCTGCCGAAGTCGTGGACGGCCGACCCGGCCAGGTTGGCGGAGGCGGGCGTGCCCGGGGATGTCGCCTTCGCCACCAAGCCGGCCCTGGCCGCCCGGATGATCGGCCGGGCGTTGGACGGCGGTGTGCGGGCTGGCTGGGTTGCCGGCGACGAGGTGTACGGCGCGGACGCGGGTCTGCGCCAAACGTTGGTGGACAAAGGGGTCGGCTACGTGCTGGCGGTCCGCCGGGATTACCGGGTCAGCCCGGCCGCGGGGGTCGCGGGAAAGGCGGAGGACCTGGCCGCGCGCTGGGCGAAGCGCGCCTGGAACCCTATGTCGGCGGGCAGCGGGGCGAAGGGCGACAGGGCCTACCTGTGGGCGTGGACCGAGATCGCCCCGCCGGGCGTGGACGGCCCCGGCTTCCACTACCTGCTGGCCCGCCGCCACCCGAAGTCCCAGGAAATGGCGTTCTACCTGTGCTTCTCGCCCGCCAAAGCGCGGCTTGGGGCGTTGGTGCGCGTCGCCGGGCGGCGCTGGCGGGTCGAGGAGTCGTTCCAACAGTCCAAAGAACTCGCCGGCCTGGACCAGCACCAAGTCCGACGCTGGGACTCCTACCACCGGTGGGTGACATTGGTGATGTGGGCGTACGCGCTGCTCGTCACCGTCACCCTGGCCGCCCGCGCCCGCGAGCCCGACCGCCCCGGCATGGTCCGCCTGTCCGTCAACGAGGTCCGCCGCCTCTTGACCGCGGACCTGCCCCGCCGGACCCGGGCCTTTGCCCTCGCCTGGTCAACCTGGCGCCGAAAACACCAGCACCGAGCCCGACTCGCCCACTATCGCCGCAGGTCAGGAGACGAAGTATGGCTGTAGTACTAACGGGGCTTCGCCCCAGCCCGGCGAGTCGTGTGGTGGTGGCTGGGTTGGCGGGGTGGGCTCCGGCCGGCGGGTGACGGGGTTTTGACGCCCCGTGTTGTGTAACCC
>JAIROU010000254.1 GCA_031257375.1 Bifidobacteriaceae bacterium | reverse complement strand
GACAGACCACCAGTGTCCCGAACCGGAGATTCGTTGCACAAAAAGGGTTTCCACACGGGATCGATCGTGGGGCCGCCGACCTGTAGCGATGGCAGAGCTATCGGGGGAGGTGAGCGGCTCCGCGAGGCGCCCACGAAGCAAGACTATTGCTGAGAGTTTGCGGCCAGGGACGCTAGATTCGCGCGCGGCGGCCACGGAGGCTGAGCGACCAGATGTCCGCCAGCGTTGCCACCAGGGTCGGCTCGTGGTCAAACGGGGGCTCGCCGCGGGCGGCCGCGTAGACGAGGCGTTCCATGACCATGGTCATCGCCGCGACCACCGTCTCCGCGTCGCGGCCCCGGAGCCATCTGACGGCCTCTTGGTCCTGGGCCGCCGACGCCATGGCGATCTGGTTCAAGATCTCTATCTGGCTCGTCCAGGCCTGGCGGATCGACTGGTCGACCGCCGAGACCTCGACTATCGCCCGCAACAGCGCGGCGTTGTCCCGCCAGACGGCCGTCCCGACCGCCACCGCGCGCTCGATCCAGTCGCTCGAGGCGGCGCCCTGGCCGTCCTCGCTTTGTCCCGTCTCGGCCGCCGATGCCGCCGATGCCGCCGATGCCGCGTAGGCGTCGGCAATGGCCGCGGCGGCGTCCCTGGCCAACTCCCCGAGGAGGTCGGCCAGGTTCGAGTAGTTGAAGTAGAAGCTCGCCCGCGACACTTCCGCCTGGGCCAGGACGTCGGCCACGGTCAGTTCGAAGAATGACCTGTCTTGGAGCAGGTCGGCCAGGGCCTGCTTGATCCGCGCGCGGGTGGCGGTCTCCGGGAGGGCGCGACCAGTCAGGGGTGCTCCGGACCCCGCTGGCGCGCCGCCGCCGCCTCCGGGCGGGGGCGGCGGGGCGCTGATGGACACCTTCTCATACTAGGGGTTGACAGTCAGTCCAGACACATTGTATAGTCAACCAGTCTGGGGCTGAGGCGGGCCGGTCGAAGGCGACCGGGCGGCATCGTCCACTGGACGGCCCGACTGCCCATCTGGCACACCAACGGAGATGGAGACACCCAATGGCAATGGAGATTGTGAACAACGACTTTGCGGACGTGGCCTTCGGCAGGACGGCGATGCGCGTCCTCGACCGGGACCACAAAATCCCGCGGGCTGAGATGCTGCAGATCATCAAGGAGGCGACCCGGTCGCCATCGGCGGTGAACACGCAGCCCTGGCGCTTCGTCGTGGTCGACACGGACGAGGGCAAGCAGAAGCTCGAATCCTACATGTGGGAGGTCGACCGCGGCCGGATCGAGAACTCGTCCGCCACGGTGATCATCCTGGCGGACACCGGCTGGCTGGAAGACCTCGAGTACACGCTCGACAACTACATGGGGGTGGAGGGCAGCGCCCCGGGGAGCGACGGCTTTGAGCGCGGCTACATGCAGAAGCTCACAACCGAGTGGGCGCTGGGGATGACACCCCACGAGCTCGAACTGTCCGTCACCTTCCAGGCGGGCCTGGTGACCATGATGCTTATGCTGGTCGCCCGCGCGCACGGCTACGACTCCGGCCCGATGGACGCGATGGACCGGGAAGGCATGGCGGACGACTTCGGCCTGGACGGCGAGCGCTTCAAGGTCGCGCTGGTCGTCGCGATCGGCAAGGGGAAGGTGCCGACCCAGATCAGGTGGCGTCGCGCGCCCGAAGAGGTGACGGTCTTCGCCTGAGCCGTCGGGCCGGGCCGGAAGGTGAGCCAGATGGATGTGGCGTGCGTGTTCAAGTGGTCCCGCAACGAGCCGGACGCCTGGGTTGACCCGGACGGAACGGTCAAGTGGCGCGGCGCCAAGCTCATCGCGACTGACGACGATGCCGCCGCCGTCGCCGTCGCGCGACGGCTGGCCCAGGCGACGGGCGGGGAGTTGGCCGGCGTCACGATCGGCGAGGGCGACGCGCGGTGGGCGCTCGCCCGCGGGGCCGGGCGGGTGGTCTGCCTGGCCGAGGCCGCCCCCAGCCTCGACGGCGCCGCGACCGCGGCCGCGCTGGCGGCGGCGGTGCGCGGGGCCGGTCGCTTCGACGTGGTGGTGATGGGCGACGGGCGCGACCAGGCCGGGGTGGCGGGGACGCTGGCGGCGCTGCTCGGCCTGCCGGTTGTGGCCGGGGTCCAGGAGGCGGAAGCCGACCCGGACCGGCCGGGCCGCCTGACCCTGCGCCGACGGCTCGGCGGGGCGGTCGAGACCCTAGCCGTGCCCACGCCCGCGCTGGTGGCGGTGGCCGCCTCGGCCGCGGAGGAATCGCCCCCGGGCGTCAAGCAGTTGCTGGCCGCCCGCCGGCTGCCGATCGAAGCGCCGGCGCCGACGGGCGCGTTGCCCGCCGCACGGATCGCCGTGCTCCGATCGCGGGCGCCCGAGGCGCGGACGGCGCGGCTGTTCGAAGGCGACCCGGCGGCATCGGCGGCTGGATTGGTCGCCGCGCTGAGAGGCGACGGCGTCTTGTGAACGGCTTCGAGGACAGCTGCCGGGAAAGGGGGGACGCGATGAGCGACCGCTGGATTGTGGTGGAGGGCGCGGGCCAGTTGGGCGCCGCGTTGGATGCGCTTGGGCAGGCCGGCGGCGGCGCCGCGGCGCTGGTGGTCGGGACCCGGGAACTGGCCG
>JAIROU010000241.1 GCA_031257375.1 Bifidobacteriaceae bacterium | reverse complement strand
AACGACACCCACACATCATCCCGAAGAGCCCATATGGGGGAGGAGATCCGCTTTTTGGGCTGGTTTCGCGGACGGGGTTTACGAGTTGGTCGCCGAGTTGGTCGGCGGGGTTAGCGGGCCGATCAGTTTGACCGTCCAACAATCGCCCAGCCCGAGCCCCAGCCCGAGTGAAGCGGGCCCGAGCTGCGGCGGCGGCCTGCCGTTCTCCGGGGCCGCCGGCGCCGGCCCGCTGTAGTGACTGGCGGTGGTTTTGCTGGCCGGCGGAGTCATCCTGGCCCGCCGCGCCCGGCTGGCCCGCCGAACCCGGTGACAACGCCGAAACTCGGCACCCGCGCGCGGCGGGGCGCGCGGCACTCGCGGACGGCGGCGGTGGGCGGGGCGCACGGCATCGGCGGACGGCGGCGCACGGCACTCGCGCGCGGCGGGGCGCACGGCACCCGCAGACGGCGGCGGTGGGCGGACGGCGGCCACCTGGTCCTGATCACCGGCCGGCGGGACCGTTGCGGGAGCGGGGCCGGCCAGGCCGGCTGCGGGGATGGCCGCCATCCGCCCGCAGTCGCACCCAGGCGACCACCCGATAGGTGACCGGCAGCAGCGCGACCTCGACCAGGCACTTGTAGATGTAGCCCAGGATCGCGTAGCCCACGAACTGCGGGCCGGTTATGACGCCGTAGAAGGCGATGGCGCAGAACACCAAGGTGTCGGCCAACTCGCCCACGGCGGTCGATCCGAGCAGCCGGGCCCACAGCGCCCGCCCGCCGGACCGCCGCTTCATCGCCGTCAAGGTGAAGGCGTTGAGCAATTGGCCGACCAGGTATCCGGCCAGCGAGGCGCCGATCACGCGCGGGACAAAGCCGAGCGTCTCCTCGTAAGCGCCCTGGCCGGCCCACCCGGCGGCGGGCGGGGAGATCTGGACCAGCCAGAACGACAAGACCGCCAGCGCCGAGCAGGCGAACCCGAGCACAATGGCCCTGCGGGCGGCCTTGAACCCGAAGACCTCGGCCAGCACGTCGCCCAGAATGTAGGTCAGCGGGAACAAGAAGACCCCGCCGTCGACGGTCACGTCGAAACGGACGCCGAACAAGTCGACCGCGCCCAGGCCGATCAGCTTGACGGCCGAGACGTTCGAGATCACCAGCAGCGCCGCGAACAGCCCGACCAGCACGGGATAGGGACCGCTGGCGCCGGCCGGCGGCGGGGCGGGTGAGCGGCGCGTAGGCACCAGACAATGATGCCTCAGCCAGGCGGCCAACTTGCGCTACGGTTGCTGAGTGGCCGAAGCCAAGAAACCGACTGGCGGAATCTCCGTCGTCCAGGTTCTGGCCAGCGCCTTGGCGGCGGTGACCTCGACCGTCGCCCTGTCCTACCTCGGGGTCACCGGCACCATCCTCGGCGCCGCCCTGGCCTCGGTCATCACGGTGGTCGGCAACTTCCTCTACTCCCGCTCGCTCGACCGCACGCACCGGGCCGTCAAGACCCTCGCCCAGCAAGCGGTCACCAAGGTGTTGCCGGTGGTTCACGATGCCGCCGCCCCGGCTTCCAGCGACGCCCCGCCCCAGCCCGCCGATGCCGCAGCCCCGTCCGCCGATGCCGCAGCCCCGTCCGCCGATGTCCATCCCGCCGACGTCGATGCCCAGCCCGCCGTGGCGGTCGGCCAGCCCGCCGATGCAGCGGCCCCGTTCGCCGTGGCGGCCGTCAGGGCCGAGGAGCCGAAGCCGGAAGCCGCCAGGCCGGGGGCCGAGCCGTCCCCGGCCGAGCCGGCCGAATCCGCGCGGGCGGGCGACGGCGAGGACGCGGGCTCCCCGGGCGCCGAGGACAGTGCCGCCAGCCGAGCCCCCGCCCCCGCCGACGCGGGCGAGGCCACGGCATCGGAGGCCTCGCCAACCGCCGAGACGCCCGCCGGACAGGAGGCCGGGGACGCGCCCCCGGGGGACGGCGAGGCCTCCGGACCGGCCGACTCCGAAGGCAACGGCTGGTTCCGGGACCTGATCGCCCGCTACGGCCCGTTCAAAGCCTTGGTGGCCCTGGGCGTGGTCGTATTCTTGCTGATCATGGCGGTTGTGACAGCGGTGGAGTTGGCGCTCGGGCGGACGCTGTCGGACGAGCTGACCGGGCGGGAGTCCGGCCGCACCACCACCTTCATCCACCGTCCGGAAAGGCCTCCGCAGCCGCAGGCCCCGGCCTCGCAGACGCCATCGCCGCCGCCCGCCGCCCCCAGCCCCTCGGAGTCGGAGCCGGAGTCGGCCGAGCCCAGCCCCTCGGAGTCGGTCGAGCCCTCCCCCAGCGAGAGCCCCGACGAGCCGGTCGAGCCAAGCGGGAGCGCCGAGCCCAGTCCGGAGCCCAGTGGCAGCGGCGAGCCGTCGCCGGGCCCGTCCGAGCCGCCCTCCGCGACCCCAACCCCCAGCGAGCCGGGCCAAGACCCCTCCGGCGGGACGAAGCCCATCCCCGAATGACTCGCTAAGGGGCCGCCGGGCGCACCCTGGGCTCGGCCAGGAGCCCGCACGGCTCGGGCGCCGCTTGATATGGCGTGCCCGCGTAATAGGAGTTGGCGGCTCCGCCGTAAACCTCGATGGCGAGCTCGTTGTCGCCTGGCCTGAGGAGGCTGGCCGGAATTGTGTAGACGTGGCGGCCCCAGCCGACGCGGCCGACCTCTTGGCCGCCGATCCGCGCCAGACTGCCGCCGGCCACGCGGGGAAGCCACAGCAGGGTCTCGGCAGGCCTCGCCACATGCAGTTCCGTGGTGTAAACGCCCACGCCCGAGTAGGTCGGCAGGCCTTGGCGCTCCCAGCCCCGCGTGACGTCGACAGGGCCGTCAAAGGTCCCGGCGCGCAACGTCCACCGGCCGCCCAGGGCCTGCCACTCGGCATCGTCGAACCGTCGCCCCGGGCTGAAGGCCGCGTCCGCGCAAGGCAGACCGGCCGTGGGCGGCGCGCCATACCGCAACAACGTCAACTGCTGCGGGGCCAGGCGGATGGCCAGGTTTGGCCCCAGCGCCCGGGGGGAAGCGGCCGCGACCCGGCCGGTCGCGGCGTCCCAAATCTCCAACGGCCGCGACAAGCCGCCCAACTCGACCGCGGCGTCGGCGTCGGTCGGGTTGAACAACGCGACCCGCCAAACCGGCTCCCCGTCCGCCGGGCCGCCGGTTTCACGGCCAGTCCAGTGCTCCGCCACGGCGCTGTCAACGGTCAAATCGCAACCGGGGACGATGCCGGGGACGGCGCCGGGAGGGAAGCGGGCCAGCGCCGCGGCGGTCGGCCGCGCCACCCGGACCACCGGCACCGCGGCCGCCTCCAGCCGGCTCACCGCCGCCCGGGCCGGGCGGTCCAAGGGCATGTCGCCGGGGATCACCAAGACTTGGTGACGCCCTGACGGCGTCTCGAACGCGCCTCGGCCGGTCGGCGTGGCGCGGGCGAGCGACGGCTCGTCCACGATGCGGTAGCCATAGCCCCGCGCCCAGAGAAACTCGGCCCAGGCCCCGAAGGCCCGCGCTTGCCCGCCCCACTGGCCGTTCAGCCACATGGCGGTCAGCGGATACATCAGCGCCACCGGCGCGGCGGGCTCGGCGCCGTCGAGGAACTCTGACAGCCGTCCGGACTCGGCGGCGAAGGCGGGGAAGAACTCGTCGAACCAGGGCAGGTAGTTGACGCCGGGCGGGAAGTCGAAGCGGGCGTTCACGAACAGTTCGTGGTCGCGGCCGTGGCCGTCCGTTTGGTAAAAGCCGTGGAAAAGGAACTGCCTCATGCCTTGCAGGTGGTGGCGGATCGACTGGCGGCGCATCTCTTCGGGCAGCAGGCCCCAGTGCCCGGCGTACGTTCCCGTGCCGCCGGCCGCGCCGGCGAAGTATTGCTCGAGGATCACGCCGCCCCGGCCGTGCGCGCGGGCGGCCGAATCGCCCAGTTTGGCGCTCAGCTGGGGCACGGCGTCCTGGGCGTCGACCGCCGTGATGTCGCGCCAGGAATCGACGCCGAAATAGTCCGCGCCGAAGTTGCAACGCAGATCCCACTGCTCAAAGGCTCCGTCCAGGTTCCACGAGCCGACATGGCCGAGCACTTCGTGGCCGCTCAGCGCCAGGTTGTGGGCGTGGCACCAGTCGCGCACCGGGCCGAAGAAGCGGGTTTGGGACAAGTCCGAATAGAACCGCCAGAACGCGACGCGGTCCTCGGCCGTCGCCTCGTCCGCCGACGTGTCCGCGTCCCGGTCCCGGCCCCGGCCCAGCAGCGCCAGCAGAACCCGCGGATACCGGTCTTGGAACTGGCGGCGGATCAGCGACGGCAGATCGCTGGCGCAGGGCAGGGCCGACCGCAAATTGCCGCCGAGTTGGTCCCAATGGACAAAGTTTTGGTGCGGCTGGTCGAAGAACAGATAGCGGACGGTCGAGCCCAGGTGCGGTCCGAGGGCGTCGGCGTAGGGCTGGTAGCCGGCTTCGATGAACCGCGCGACCGCGGCCGGCTCGAGATGGTTGATGACGCGGGAACTGGCCGAGCGGGCGGAGATGACCACGGTCAGCCGGGCGCCGGCCGGCGCCGCCGCGCCGGTCCAGGTGAAACGGCAGCCGGTTGGGCCGGAATCGGTGATTCGGACGTCGGCGGCGCGGTCTCGCGGCGGGGCGCCCGGGACCTCGAGGATGGCGAACTGGCAGGCCCAGTCGGTCCAGGCCTCGCGCCCGCCCTCATGATGCCAGTTCAGGCCGGCCGCCCCAAGGGTTCCGGACGAGGAGCGCAAACCGGAGATGGCCCCGTCGAACCGGCCGTCCGCCGCCTCGGCCGTCGCCCAGACCAGGTGGGCTTCGCGAAGATCGTCCCGCCCGGCCACCGCCCGGCCGGCCGCCTGGCCCGACTGCCAGTTGTAGTCGTCGTAGACGCCGACCATCAGGCCCGCCTCGGCCGCCAGGTCGACGGCCCGGCGGCAGGCCTTGACGTATTCGGGGGACAGGTACTGATCAAGCGGCATGGCCAAACGCGCCTGGATCTGGAAACTGCCAATCCCGGCCGCGGCCATCCGGGCGATCTGAGAAGCCAGCTCCGCCCCGGTCGGGACGGAGTGCCAGAACCAGTAAACAGCGGGGCGGTGCCATTCATCCGGCGCTTCGAAGCCGCCGCTTCTGGAGCCCGGACGGCTGTTGGCGTTTTGGCTGATCATTTGCGGCATTTGGTCAACCTTTCACGGCGCCGGCGCTCAAACCGGCGATGAATTGGCGTTGGGCGATCAGGTAGAGAATGACTAGCGGCGCCGTCACAATTGCGGAGGCGGCGAAAAGCTCGGGGAACTCGATCCCATTCTTGGAAGTGAAAGTGACCAGGCCGAGCGGCAAGGTTTGCAGCGCCTCGCGGTGGAGCAGGATCGAGGCCATGAAGTATTCGTTCCAGACCGTCGTGCCGGTGAATATCAGTTGGGTCACCAGGCCGGGCTTGGCCAGCGGCAGCACCACGCGGAAGAAGGCTCCCAGCAGCGTGCAGCCGTCCACCAGCCCGGCTTCCTCCAACTCGCGCGGAATTGAGGCGAAGAACGACCGCATCAAGAAGACGCCCAGCGGGAGCGACTGGGCCGAGTACACCAGGATCAAACCGGGCAAGGTGTTCAACAGGCCGAGCTGCACCACGACGGTGAACACCGGGATGGCGATGACCCCGAACGGCACCATAATGCCGAGCAAGAGGTAAACATAGACCGCGCGCCGCCCGGGGAACTCGATGCTGGCGAGAGCGTAACCGGCCAGGGAAGTGACCGGCAGGACGATCGCCATTGTGCCCGCCGTGACGATGATCGAATTGGCGAACTTCTGCCCCAAGCCCCCCTCGGCCCAGGCGCGGGCGAAATTGGCCCACGTCAGGTCCTGCGGCAGGCCCCAGATGTTGGAGTAGAACTCCTGGCCGCTCTTGAGCGCCCCCGACACCATCCAAATCAGCGGGAACAGCGTCGTGACCACGCACACGGCCATGACGCCGTAGGCGCCGACGCGCCCGATGCCGCCTCTCAGGCCGCGCTGTCTCATCGCCCGCCGCTCCTCGCCATCATCACTCGCAGCTGCAAGGCCCCGGCCGCCGCCACGCAGACGAACAGAATGATCGACATGGCGTTCGCCTTGCCGACCGCGTGGTTCTGGAAGGCGGCGTTCATTATCCAGGTCAACGCCACCTCGGTGGCGTGGCGCGGGCCGCCGCCGGTCATCACGTAGACCAGGTCGTAGTTCGAGACGAACGCCCCGGTCAGGCTCATCAGCACGGAGAAGCTCAGGACCGGCATCATCTGGGGCAAGGTGATCTTGCGGAAGATCTGCGGCTTCGACGCGCCGTCGATGGCGGCGGCCTCCAGCAGCTCGGCCGGGATTGTCTGCAGGCCCGCCAACAGCACCACGACGTGGAATCCGGTCCACTTCCAGACGTCCACGGCGATCACCGAGCCCAAGGCGATTCGGGGGTCGGACAACCAGCCTTGGACCCAGGCGTCGAGCCCTAGCATCCGCAGACCGGAGTCGAGCAGGCCGAAGGTGGGGTTGAAAATCCACGACCACAGAATCCCCACCACCACGAACGACATGACGACGGGCAGGAATGTGGCGGTCCGGAACAGGCCCCGGCCGACCAGCCGGCGGTTCAGGAGCGTGGCCAGAAACATTCCCAAGACGTTCTTCGCCACCGTCACGGCGATGGCGAAGATCAGCGTGTTCCCCAACGCCCGCCAAAAGATCCCGTCCGCCGCCACGTTCGCGTAATTCCGCAGGCCGAACCACTTCATGGCGGCTGAAAAGCCGTCCCATTGGTGCAACGAGATCCAGGCGCCGCGGGCGAGCGGGTAGAAGATGAACCCCGTCGCCAGCATCACCGCCGGGGCGCACATCGCCCAAGCGGTCAGCCGGCGCCGGCGTTGCAGGGTGAACACCGGACGCGACCTGCTTCGCACAATCCCCCCAGGCTAGCCGACTTCGATTTTCATGCCGGAGGGGAACTCAACCTTGGCCCACTGGGCGCCGTCCCAGTCGGCCCACCAGTCGAATTGGTAATCCTCCTCGGCCACCAGCCGGTCGAACGCCTCCTGGACGGCCGCCGCCGCCTCGGCCGGGTCGACGCCGTCGAACATCACCCCGGTGATGGCGTCGCGCACCGCGTCGTTGATCTGGCCGGGCCAGATCCAGTCCAGGAACTCGACCGTGTTCGGGATGAACTGGCTGTTCAACTGGGGGGCGAGGGGCTCGGTCTGGGTGACGGGCACCGACTTGACCGAGGGCACCAGCGGTTCGATCGGTTCCAGGATGGAAGCGGCGCCCCCGGGCCGGGAGACGTATTCCACCAGCTGGCAGGCGGCTTCCAGATTGTCCGGCTCGGTGAACGAGGCGATCGCCAAGCCGTTCTCGGGGCCGCCGCCGACCTCCTGGCGAATTGCCGGGTCGGAGAGGACCCGCGGGAACTGGAAGATCCCGATTTCGAAATCGGGGCCGGCCGCCCGCAGATTGATCAATTCGGGCGTCAGCACGTAGATCATGGCGGTCTTGCCCTGCACCAAGGCGGCCCGCATCCCCTCCAGGTCAGTCGCCATGGTGGTCTGGTCCAAGAGGCCGTCTTCGGTGAACTTGGCCAGGTCCGCCAGCGCCGCGATCTCTTCGGGGCTGTCGAAGCGCCGCTCGCCCTTCAAGAAGTCCTCGGTGCGCTGGACGGACTGGTTGCCCGACTCCTGGCCGAAGGCGCCGAAGAACCACATGCCCCAGTACCAGGGAGAACTCCCTTGGTGAAGCATCGGCACAATCCCCTTGGCGTCTCGGATCGTCTTCCCGGCCGCCACCAACTCCTCGTAAGTCGTCGGCGGATCGATGCCCAGTTCTTTGAACATGTCGGCGTTGTAGACGATCGCCGATGTGTCGGTGGAACTCATCGGCACCGCCCACTGCTTGGAGCCGAAGTTGTACGGCTCCATGGCGCTGTCGATGAACCGGTCCTCGAAACCGGCGATGCAATTGTCGAGACTCATGATCAAGCCGGCCTTGGCCAAGTCCCTGGTGGCCGTGGAAGTGATGAACAAGTCGATCGGCTCGTGCGCGATCTGGGCGGCGGTCACCTGTTGGGTTATCTCGTCCCAGGCGCCTTGGAACTCCGCCGTCACCTCGCAGTCATATTCCGAGCTGAACTCCGCCAAGACCTCCTTCCAGCCGTCCTGCTCGGCCTGGGGCCGATCGGCGGAGGCCAGGAAGGTCAGTTGGCAGCCGCCGCCCGTGGCCGCGCCATCGCCGTCGCCGCAGGCGGCCAGCGTCCCGAAAGACAGCAGTCCAGTGGTCAGGATCAGTCCCACAGTCCGCGGGAACTTGGTCGATTTGCGCTTCATGGTTTCTCCGTTCCTTGTTCCTGTTAGCGCAGTCAAGACTTCGCGCCGCCCTGCGCCGGCCATGGCTCCGACGGCTCGCAGCCGCACGATTGGCGGTACGCCATGGTGAATTCGCAGTACCACCGGCGTTCGGCCATCGGCAGGCGCCCCAACAAGAGGGCCACGCCGGTCCCGGCGATCTCCCTCAAAGGCTGCTGCACGGTTGATATGGACGGCACCGCGAACTCGGCGTCCTCGGTGCCGTCGATGGTGAAAAGGGCCAAGTCGCGCGGGATGGTCAGGCCCAGCCGGGCGGCGGCGTGGGTGGCCCCGAGAGCCTGGCGGTCATTGGCGGCGAAGACGGCCCGCGGCCGGCGGGGCCGCCCCAAGAGTTCGAGCGCAGCGGCGTAGCCCGCGCGCCTCGAGTACTCGGCCGCCACCACCCACGCCTCGTCGACCACCAGGCCGGCGTCGCCCAACGCCTGCTCCCAACCCCGGCGCCGCTCCTCGGCGGTGATCACGTCAGGCGGCCCGGCCAGCAACCCGATTTCGCGGTAACCGTGCTCAGCCAGGTGGGCCGTGGCGCTCCGGGCGGCGGCCACATGGTCGATGCCGACGCCCAGCATGGCCGAGTCGGCCGGCACGCGGTCCAAGAGCACGACGGGCACCTGGTCTTCGAGGAACGGCGCCAGCACCGCGTCGGGCCGCGAGCCGACGTAGAGCAGACCGTCGACGTTGTGCTCCCAGAGGTTGCGGGCGATGATCCGCTCGCGCTCCGGATCGTTCGAGCAGTCGCCCAGCAGCAGCACCCGGTCGCAGGCGAAAACCTCGTCCTCGACCATGTGGGCCAGCTCGGCGAAGAACGGGTTTGACACGTCCGGCACGATCAGCCCGATCGTGTGGGCGGTTCCCCCGGCCAGGGCGGCCGCCGCCCGGTTCGGCCGATAGCCGGTCTGCTCGATGGCGTCCAGCACCCGCTGGCGGGTGCCCGCCGCCACCGTTCTGGGACCGCCGTTGACCACGTAACTGACCACCGCCACCGATGTGCCGGCCAGCGCTGCCACGTCGCGGCGCGTCGCCCGTGCCATGTGCCCTCCAATCAGCGTCGATCGGGGTGCCGTCTACCCGCGTAGCCTTCTTATTGGAAACATCCTAGCTACCCGCGTAGACTTACTGCAAGGGCGCCTGGCGAGTTTCTTCCGAAGGTCGGGCGGACGTGACATCGAGCCTGATGGAGGGCGTATTGAGGACCGTCGTCGTGGCCGGATCGTTGAATCTGGATTACACGCTCAGAGTCGACCACATCCCGGCCGCGGGAGAAACCGTGCTGGCGAAGTCGATGGCCTGCGCCGAGGGCGGCAAGGGCGCGAACCAGGCCCACGCGGCGGCCAGAGTGGCCCAGCCGGGAACCCGAGTCGCCATGGTGGGCTGTGTGGGCGACGATGCGGCGGGTGGGCGAATGCGCGCGGCCTTGGAGCGTCACGGGGTCGACGCCTCCCTGGTCATGACGGTGGCGGCGCCGAGCGGCCAAGCCTTCATCGCCAGCGGGCCTAAAGGCGAGAACACCATAGTGGTTCTGGGCGGCGCCAATCTGGCCTGGCCGCCAGGGGCGGCCGGGGCGGTCCAGTTCGCGCCGGCGGAGCGGGCAGGCCGGGGCGCGGCGGAGGGCGCGGCGGAGGGCGCGGCGGAGGGCGCGGCCGGGGCGGGGATCCTGGTGTGCCAATTGGAGGTCCCGATGCCGGTGGTGGCCCGGTTGGCCGAGCGAGCCCACGCCGCCGGTTGGCGGATGGTCCTGAACGCGGCGCCGCCGCAGAGCCTGCCGCAGGGGTTGCTGCGGGAAGGCGACGTCTTGGTGGTGAACGAACTCGAGGCTGTGGCCGTGCTGGCGCTTCCGGCCTTGACGGCATCGGCCGTGGCGGCGGCATCGGCCGAACTGGGCTGCGCCGTGGTGGTCACGCTGGGCGCACGGGGGATGATCGTCGCGGACCTGGGGACGCCCGCGACGGCCGAGCCGGCCTTCGAGATCGAGCCCGTCGACACCGTCGGGGCGGGCGACGCCTTTGTCGGGACGTTGGCGGTGGCGCTGGCCGAGGGGCA
>JAIROU010000104.1 GCA_031257375.1 Bifidobacteriaceae bacterium | reverse complement strand
CCCACCCCCGGCGCCGCCCCGCCAGGTCCCGGGGACACCCCCCTCGTCGGGACCAAGGAGTGTCCCCACGTATGAGACGAAAGGACCGTCCCCGGGTTTAGGGGGGTTGGCCCGACCTGCTCGGCTAGGGCAAGCTTGTTCTGTGAACTTTGCCAGTGCCGCCAAGGCCGAACCGCTGCGCTTCCCCGCCAACCTGGTGCCGGGCGCCCGGCCGGCGGGCGACGGGATCGACGTGGCGGTGCCGGCGGCCCACGCCAGCGGGGTCGAATTGTGCCTGATCGACCAGCCGCGCACCCTGGGCCAGACCGAGCGGCGGTTCGCCCTGGCCGGGCCGACCAACGGGCTGTTCCACGGCCACGTCCCGGCCGTACGGGCCGGGCAGCGCTACGGCTTTCGCGCCGATGGCCCCTGGGACCCGTCGGCCGGGCACCTGTACAACCCGAACAAACTGCTGCTCGACCCTTATGGCAGGGGGCTGGACGGCCAACCGATTCTGGCGCCGGCCCTGCATTCCCACCGGACGGACTCGAACCTCGGACCGGCCGACCAGCCCTGGGCGCCCGACGAGCGAGACTCGGCCCCCCACATGGCCTACTCGGTGGTCACCGACGAGGCCTTCGACTGGGGAGGCGTCGGCCGCCCGGCGATCGGCTGGGAGCAGACCGTCATCATGGAGGGCCACGTCCGGGGCATGACCATGCTGCGCGACGACATCCCGCCGGAGTTGCGCGGCACCTACGCCGGGCTGGCCCACCCGGCCTCGATCCGGCATCTGAAGTCCTTGGGGGTGACGGCGGTCGAACTGCTGCCGATCCACGCCTCCATGTCGGAGCCGCATCTGGCCGAACAAGGATTGTCGAATTACTGGGGCTATTCGACCCTGTCGTTCTTCTCGCCCAACCCGGCCTACGCCACCGCCGCCGCGCGGGCGCAAGGGCCGGAGGCGGTCGGCCGCGAGCTCAAAGGCATGGTCTTGCTGCTCCACCAAGCCGGGATCGAAGTCATCTTGGACGTGGTCTACAACCACACCTGCGAGGTCGGCCTGGGCGGGCCGACCGTCTGCTGGCGCGGGCTCGACAACCTGGCCTGGTACCTGCACGACGGATCGGTGCCGGCCCGCTACGCGGACGTCACCGGCACCGGCAACACCTTGGACTTCCGGCGCGTCGAGACAGTGGCCATGGCGCTCGACTCGCTGCGCCACTGGGCGGACCACTACCAGGTCGACGGCTTCCGCTACGACTTGGCGGTGACGCTGGCGCGCGGCCACACCGGCTTTGACTCGGACCACCCCTTCTTGGTCGCCTTGCGGACCGACCCGCTGCTGCGCCAACTCAAACACATCGCGGAGCCCTGGGACGTGGGGCCGGGCGGGTGGCAGACCGGCTCGTTCCCGGTGCCGATGGCGGCCTGGAACGACTCGTTCCGGGGCGACGCCAGGTCGTTTTGGCTGAGCGGCCCCAAAGAGCTCTCGGCCGGGCGGACGCCGCCCTCGGCCCGCGACCTGGCGACCCGGTTCTCCGGCAGCGCCGACCTGTTCTCCAGCGCCGACCCGATGGGCGATCACGGGCCGGCCGGGTCGATCAACTTCATCACCGCCCACGACGGCTTCACCATGCGGGACCTGGTCTGCTTCGACCACAAGCACAACCAGGCCAACGGCGAGGGCAACCGCGACGGCTCCGACGACAACCGCTCCTGGAACCACGGCATCGAAGGGTTGATAATCGACTCCAGCTCGGTCGGCGTGGCCGGCACCGAACTGGGCTTCGACGCCATCGCCCAACTGCGGCGACGGTCGATCCGGAACCTGTTCGCCACCTTGGCCTTCTCCTCCGGCGTGCCGATGTACACCGCCGGCGACGAGTTCGGCCGCACCCAATGGGGCAACAACAACGCCTACTGCCAGAACGGGCCGATCTCCTGGTTGGACTGGGAATGGCTGCCCTGGCAGCGCGACCTGCTCGAGACCGTCCGCCACCTGTTCGCCCTGCGCCGCAGCCACCCGGCCCTGCGGCCATCGGCCTACATGAAGGGCGAGCCGACCGCGGACGGCCTGCCGGACCTGGCCTGGCACGCCTGCGACGGGCGGCCGGTCGCGCCCGGCCAATGGAACGACCCCAGCTTCAGACAAGTCCAGATGCTGCGCCACAACCCCTCGCCGACCACCCGCGACGCCCTGATCCTGATCAACGGCGCCCTGGACGGCCTGGACTTCCGCCTGGCCGGCGCCAAGCCGGGCGCCAATTGGGAGTTGATCTGGGACTCGGCCTGGGACGTGCCCGACGACCGGGCGGTCTCGGACGGCCTCGAAGGCCCGCTGGTGGCGGCCGGCGGCGAAGCCGTCCCGGTCCATCTGCTGTCCATCCGGCTGTATCTGTCCCAGACCGCCTGAGGAATCCGAGGACGTGTCCGAGGCGCCGCTGGGACGCCTGGTCCGCTGGGCCGTGACGGCCGGGGCGTTCGGGGCCTTGGCCGCCATCGCGGCCGCCACGGCCTGGTTCGCCGAGCACGCCGTCTTCGCGAAATGGTGGCCGGCGGCGGGCTTGGCCTGGGCCGCCGGCTGGCTGGCATGGCGGTTGGCGGGGGGCCGCGGGCTGGCCATGTGGCGGCGGGCGGCCTGGCCGAAATGGGTCTTGCCGGTCGGCTTGTTCGCCGTCTTCTTCGCCGTCAAGACCGTCTTCGCCTTCTACTTGAAGACCGAGCAGCAGTCCGACTTCTTGGTCATGTACCAGGCGGCCCAGTCGATCGCGGAGGGCGATTTCAGTTTCAGCCAGAGCGCCTACTGGCATTTCTTCGCCTATCAGACCCCGTTCGCCCTCTACCAGGCCTTGATGCTGAAGGTCTTCGGCGGCTCGATCGCGCCGCTGCTGGTGGTCGGCGCGCTGGCGATGGCCGGGACCAACCTGCTGGTCTTCTTGATCGGGCGCCGCATCACCGGCTCGGCCGTGGCCGGGCTCTTCGCCAGCTTCGCCTATCTGGCCTATCCGGGTCCCTACCTCCAGGCCAACGCCCTGACCAACGACCATCTGTCGGCCTGCCTGCTGTACCTCGGCGCCTACCTGGTGGTGGCCGGGGCCAGCCGCCCGCCCAGCCGTCCAGCCCGCCCAAGATGGGCGCTGGTGGCCGTCGGCGCGCTGGTCCTCCAACTCGGCAACCTGGCCCGCCCGAGCGGCATCGTGGTGGTGGCCGCCCTGGTCGCCGCCCTGGTGGCGGCCCCGATCATAGGCCGCCGCCGGAAAGGCTCCTGGCGCCCGCTGGCCGCCTCGGCGGCGGCGGCGGCGCTCGCGGTGGCCGTCTACGCCGGCGCGGGCGCGGCCGCCGACCAGGCCGTCAAAGCGGCCGGGGTCAACCCGGCCGGAACCGCTAACAACCTGCCCGAGTGGAAGTTCGTCTTCGGCCTGCAGGGCTCGTGGGAGCAGGGCCGCCAGGACTCGGCCGACATCGGCGCCTACGACCCCAGCCCCAAGCCCGACGCCCGCCAGATCGCCCGCGCCGCCGTCGAACGCGACCTCAGGCAGCTGCCCCAGACCTGGCGGACCGTCCTGCACCGCCAGGTCACCAGCCTGTGGGTGTTGAACGAGTCCGGCTCGTACCTGTATTGGCCCCAGTTCGAGGGCCGCTACCGCTACCAGGTGCCGAGCGCCCAAGCCTTCACCCTCGGGCATTACCTGGTCCTGGGCGAGCGCGGCGCCTTCCTGCCGGCCGTCCTGCTGGCGGCCGCGGGCGTGGGGCTGTTGGGCCGCCGCCGCCGGTGGGGCGCCCTGGCCGCCTTCGCCGCCTGCCTGGTGGCCGCCTACGCCCTGGTCCACCTGGCCATCGAGGTCCAGCCGCGCTACCGCTACCTGGTCATGCCGGCGGTTTTCGCCCTCACGGCGCCGGCCTGGGATTGGCTGGCCGGTTGGCCGCGCCGCGCCCGGCTCAAGCCGACGCGATCAGCCCCAAATCGGCGCTGGTGACCAAGAGCGGGTGCCGGGGCACGATCCGGACCGTGTACCCGAACGAGCCCGAGCGCCCCAGCGAGACCGCGGCGGCGAACGAGGCGCGGCCCTGGCCATCGGCCTCGACCAGGGCCAACGATTCCGTCCGGTACCCCTTCTTGAGGGCGTCGCCCTCGGTCGCGTGGCCGTAGACAACTTGCACGTCGACGTCGCCGGGGTCCAACGCGCCCAGGCAGACGCGGGCGGTGATCGTGATCACGTCCCCCACCCGGGCCACGTCCCCGACCCCGCCGGATTCGACATGCTCGACCCGGACGGACGGCCAGGCGGCGCGCACCTTTGCCTTCCAGGCCGCCAGGTCCTTGGCCCCGGCCAGGCCATCGGCCGCCAGGCGCCGGCCCGAGTCGGCGGCCGGGGCGTAGAGCCGCTCGACGTATTCCGCGACCATGCGGGTGGCTTGGACCTTCGGCCCCAGGGCGGCCAGGGTGTGACGGACCATTTCTAGCCAGGTGACCGGCAGGCCGCGCTCGTCCTTGGCATAGAAGCGGGGCGCCACTTGGAACTCGATCAGGTCGTAGAGGGCCGCCGCCTCCAAGTCGTCGCGGCGGGCCGGGTCGTCCACGCCGTCGGCCGTGGGGATGGCCCAGCCGTTGCGCGCGTCGTGCCACTCGTCCCACCAGCCGTCCAGGATCGACAGGTTCAAGGCACCGTTGATGGCGGCCTTCATGCCGGAGGTCCCGCAGGCCTCGAGCGGGCGCAGCGGGTTGTTCAGCCAGACGTCGCAGCCCGGGAACAGCGTTTGGGCCATGTCCATGTCGTAGTTGGGC
>JAIROU010000009.1 GCA_031257375.1 Bifidobacteriaceae bacterium | reverse complement strand
GCCCTGGCCGTGGACGTGTCGGACCGGGCCGCCGTGCTGGCGGCGGGCGAGCGGACCGGCCCGGTCGACATCGTCATCAACAACGCCGGGGTGGTCTCCGGGCGGTCCCTGTTGGACAGCCCGGCGGCCTCGATCGACCGGACCCTGGACGTCAACTTGCGCTCGCTGTTCTGGGTGACGCAGGCCTTCCTGGGCCAGATGATCGAGCGCCGGACCGGCTACGTGGTGACCGTGGCCTCGGCGGCCGGGCTGGTGGCGGGCTCGAAGATGGCCGATTACGCCGCCTCCAAGGCCGGCGCCATCGCCTTCAACGAGGCCCTGCGCAACGAGCTCCGCGACCAAGACGCCGGCGTCGGCGCCATGGTGGTCTGCCCCTTCTACATCGACACCGGCATGTTCGCCGGCGTCAAATCGCGCTACCCGCTGCTCCTGCCGATCCTCGAGCCGCGCCAGGTGGCCGGGGCCGTCTTGCGCGGGATCGAGCGCGGCGCCAAGCAACTGATCATGCCGCCGCTGGTGAGCACCGTCCCGCTGCTCCGCCTTCTGCCGGTCGGTCTGTTCGACTGGGTGGCGGACCAACTCGGCATCAACGAGTCGATGGAGGAATTCGCCGGCCGCCAAGGCGACCGCCTGTGAGCCCCCAGCCCGCGTGTGAGGGTCGAGGGAACAGACCCCGCCAGGGCTAGAGCCACAAGGCTTCCCCAATGCCGGCGGGCTTTCTTCTCCCCGGAGGCCCGGTGACCAGTCTCAGCCCGTCTGCCGGGCCGCCGTCGAGCATCCAGATCAGGTTGCCCTCCTGGCCGGTCATGCGACGTTGGCGCTGTCCAGGATTTCCCGCGCCGACATGGTTGTCGGCACTGGCTGCCCCGGTTCTCGGTGTTCGCGATCACATTAGGTGACGCACGACCCGCGCCCTTGTGAAACCCGTGGTAGATTGAAAATGTTGACTTGTTCAAGGGCCTGCGGCGGGGTGGCTTACCGAAAGCCAGCGTGGTACTTCGCCGGGGCTCGATTGACCGCGCGCCGCATTGGCGCCCGGTTTCCACCATACTCAGAAGCCCAAACCGCACATGGAGGTTTTCGTGCGCAAGTCCAATCGATCAAGAACCCTGACGAGCCTGATCGGCGCGTCCGCATTGTTCTTAGGCTTAGGGTTGACGTTCGACCCTATCAGCCCTGCGGCCGAGGCGGCGGTCGCCCCAGAAGCGGTAAAGTCGTCCGACGATGTCCCCGAGATCCCGTCCGACGTCGAACCACTCATTCCCCAGGGCTACGGTGTCACGGGATCGCTGGCGTTGGTTTTCGCGGAGAAGGCTATCGAGTTGCTCGGGGATCGACTAGTCGATATTTCCGCAACCGAGGACGAGGGACAATTCCAGGTCGGCGTCTACCAATTGACAGATGACGAAAAGGCTGAACTGGAGACCGAGTTGTCTCAAGTCGCTGATGCCGTGGTGGTCGACCGCCCGGTGAAGGAGAGTGTGCTCGCTAGCGCCGTGAACGCCACCGCCGAGCGACTCGCGGATTACAACGCCTTGGTCGCGCCTGATTACGCGACTGGTTCGATAATCGTGACGGTGACGCCCGAACGAATCGACGCGGTTGTGAACCATCTGGCGGAGCAGCCTGTGGTCGTGCAAGACGGCGCTGCGGACACGGCCGTCCAGATCCCGGCGAGCGTGGTCGAAGGCCCAGAGGTTCGGTGGGCCGAGGATTACAACACCACTCCACCAAAAGCGGGCAAGTACATTTACATCGGATCCACGGCCGCCTGCACCGCGAACGCGCTCGTCCAAACCTCGAACGGCACGAAGTACTCGTTGACTGCCGGGCATTGCACGCGCACAGGCGACAGTGTTCGGTTCGCGGGCACGTCCACTGCGGGCACGACGTCCTACAGCTCGTTCGATGGTTCGCCGTCCGTTGTGACAGTTGACGCGGCCAGGTTCTCAACTCCTTCGACCACCGTGCCACAGGTCTATATAGGCAACGACTCGTCCAGAGCAATCACTAGCAAGGCGATGCCCTACGTCAACCAAGCAAACGTGTGCTTTTACGGCGCCACAACTCACACAGAGATCTGCGGTACCGTCTATGAGGTTAATACTTCTTTGACTCCCAGTCCGGGGTCTACCGGAACTCAGAACCAATCGTGGTTCAATGTGGGCTCAGGTTGGCTCTGTAGCGGCGACTCTGGTGCGCCTGTGTACCAGAAGGCCTCCGGCGGGACCGCATCGCTGCTTGGGATAGTGAGTCTTGTCACGGTTGACCGAGTGGATCCCGATGGCAAGTTCTGCGGACATAGCATCGGATTCACGCCGATCGACCTGGCATTGTCTGCGTCGTCAACATCGTTGGTGTTGACCCCGGGTTTGAACGTGCCGCCCCCGCAGTCGATCAGCACCCCGTTCGCGCAGTTGATGGTGTCCCCGGATTTCACTTATGACAGCCGGGGCGAGGTTGTGGGCGTGGACACCGAGGGTAAGCTGATCGCTTATCGTTCGACCGCGGCGGGGTATTTGACAGGTATGGACCCGCCGGGGCAGATCGGCGCGGGTTGGACGTCGTTGCGGGCGTTCCCGGCCGGTGATTGGAGCGGTGATGGGGTTTATGGGGATTTCATCGCCATCAACTCGTCCGGTTACATGTACTTGTACAGGGGAGCCGGCGGCGGCCGGTTCGTCTCGGGCAGCACGCAGATCGGGTCTGGTTGGGCGTCTTACGACCCGGCGGTGATGGGCGACCTGAACGGCGACGGCAAGAGCGACATCGTCGCGCGGAACACCTCGACTGGGTACTTGTACCTGTATCCGGGGAATGGCTCCGGGGGGTTCTTGACACAGTCGACTATCGGCTCCGGCTGGACGACGGTCAAACCGTACGCCGCGGGAGACCTGGACGGGGACGGCAAACGGGACATGCTGGGGCTGTCCAGCGCGGGGCAGTTGAGGCGGTATTACGGCAACGGGTCGGGCGGTTTCGGCACGGCCTATCAGGTCGGTACTGGTTGGGCCACGTACACCCTGGCGAGCGGTGGGGTGTCGATCGATTCGGGTTCGGCGCCGGATATTGTGGGGCGCGACAACGCGACAGGGAAGTTGTACTTGTATCCGGGGAACGGCGCTGGCGGTTTCCCGACTAAGACTCAGATCGGAGGAGGCTGGTGAAAACCATGACATCTGAGGTATTGCTTGGTCGACGGGTTCGGTTGGCTGTGGGGGCGGGTTTGGGCGTCCTGGCGCTGACGGTGGGCGCGGCCGCACCCGCTAGCGCGGCCGCAAGCTCTGAGGTCAGTCCGGGGTCGGCCACCTGCTCAGTTGTGGCGTCTGACCGTTCACTGTCAGCCTGCGCGCTGCGCCAAGCGGCGGCCCTGGTCGCACAACGACTGGCCGACTTCGCGCCCAATGTGGTGATCGATTACTTGGACGACGCGGTGCTGGCGAGCGTCGCAGAGGATGATTTGACTGCGGTTCAGGCCGTGGCGCAGGGTGACACGGAACTGCGCGCGATGCTGGAGACCGCGCCGGGCACTCGCGGCCGAGCCAGGCTGACGATCATGACTGGGGGCATCACCCTGCACCCGGTCGGCGTGCCCACGCAGCTGACCCTCACCCCGGACACGGCGGTTCCTGGTGGAACAATCCAGGTGGGCATCATCGTCGGCACCGAATCGGAGGATTGGACGGTTCGACTGGAATTGAGACCAGGCGGAATTGCCTTGGGCGCCTGGACGGCGGATAGCTGCGGGTCGATCACGGCCAGCGCGGCGCTCCCGGCGGGCTTGACCCCTGGCAATTACACAGCGGCCGCCGTCAGCGCTGACGGATCCGACTTGGCCTCGGCCCCGCTGACGGTGTCGGAGACAGGGTCCCAGCCGATTCTGCGGCTTCCTGACATCGCCGTGACTCCCAAGGAGGTCAAGGCTGGCGGGACGGTGCAGATCGGGTTGACGAAACTGCATCCCTCGACATCCGTTGTGGTGGTGTTGCGCCCGGCCGGGACGGAATTGGCGACCTGGACGGCGGACCAGAACGGCGCGATCAACTCATCGGTCACCTTGCCGGCCGGGCTGGCCGCGGGCGATTACGATCTGGCATTCGTCCAACGGCAAGAAACCTTACCCCACTATGACTTGGGCGCGGTGGCGATCAAAGTGACCGCGACCGGTAGTTCAGCGGTGCCGCGATCGTCCACCGACCTGCCCCAAACCGGCCTCGGGAACGGGCCTGCGATGGCGGTGCTGGCAGTGAGCGCGGTCTTGCTGGGGGCGGCTGGCGTCGGAGTCGCGGGGGGGCGCCCGCGGGGCGCCCCCGCCAATATGTAGCGCAGGGGGGGGGGGGCGGGCCCATAGCCCCCCCCCCCCCCCCCCCGCTGGGCCCGCCCACGCGCCCCCCCC
>JAIROU010000461.1 GCA_031257375.1 Bifidobacteriaceae bacterium | reverse complement strand
ACGATGCCGTCAGGCCGACGATGCCGTCGATGAGCTCGGCCGCCGGGCCGCGTCGGCCGGCCCGGACCTTCAGGCGGCTATTCGTGAATCCCCGGCCGGGCTGGACCGAGGGCGGCCATGGAGGCGCCGATCATGGGGTTGAGTCGGCCGGGGGAGGCTTGGAGGACTGGGATGGCGATCCCGGCGGCCGCCAATCCGGCCGTGATCGGCGGCTCGACCAGGTCCCAGGACAGTGCGATCTGCCCGCCCAGAACCAGCGCCTCGGCTCGGAAGGAGGCCAGCCATGGGGCCGCGGCCCGGCTCAGGTCGGTCATCGCGCCGTCGATCGCCCCGGCGGCGGCGTGGTCGCCGGATCGCGCCAGGGCCGCTATCTGCGCCACGTCCGCGCCTGCCTGGCCGCCGGCGGCGGCGAAGCGGCGGCGGATCGCCCGCGCGGAGACCCTGTCTTCCAGCGGCGCCCCGTCGACCTCGACCCAATGGATCTCGCCCTCGGGCGGGACGTCCGGACCGGACCGGCGGGCCTCGCCCGCCGCCACCCAGGCCGAACCCACCCCCGTCCCCAACGTCAGCACGACCACCCGGTCGTATCCCTGGCCCGCCCCGACCGCGACTTCGCCCAGGCCGAAGGCGTCGGCGTCGTTGACGAAGACGATCCCCGCGGCTGGTCCGGGCAAGCGCGGCGCCAGCGCCTCGCGCAGGCTCAGCCCGTAAAGCGACTCGAACTTGCCGACCGTCGCCTCGGTCATCCACGACACCCCGGCCTCGTAGTCGAACGGCGCCGGGCAGGCCACCGCCCATGTCTCGCCGCCGACCACCGGCAGGGCCAGCGCGGCCGCCACCACGGCATCGAGAATCTCCTGGCTGGCGGCGCGGGAGTCCAACGGCTGACAGGCCAACTCGGTGGCGCGGGGCGGCCGGGCGCCCCAGTCGACCAGCCCGGCGGCGGCGTGCGAGCCGCCGATCTCCAGCACCGGCACAACCGGCCCGGCCGGTGGCGCGCCCCCCGAGTCCCGCAAAGCCATGAGCCATCCAATCACGATCAAGTCAAACCGTCTCAGCGGCGCCGAGCCCGTCCGCGCCCTCCGCGCCGTCCGCGCCGTTCACCTGTGCCCCGGCGCGGCGATCGACCCGCCGGGCACCATCGGCCCGAGGGGCACGTCCACCGTCCAAGGCTCGCGGTCGGGGTCGCCGATCAAATCGATCAGCATGGACGCGGACACTCTGCCGACCTCGGCGGGGGTGGCTTTGAACGTGGTCAGATTGGGGCTGGTGTAGGTGCCGAGTTCGATCCCGTCGAACCCGGTCACCGAGACCTGCCCCGGCACGTCGAGCCCGGCGGTCTGCAGACCGGTCATCAACCCGATCGCGCACAGGTCGTTGACGCATACCACGGCGGTCGGCAGGCGCTCCAACCCCAGGATCTCATCCGCCGCCAGCTGCCCGGCCGCCATCGTGAAGTCGCCTTGGATCTCCGCGCCGGGCTCGAGGCCCGCTTGCCGGACGGTCGCCAGCCAGGCGTCGCGGCGCTCGACCGAGTGGACGTAATCGAGGCAGCCCCGGACGTGCGCGATGTCCCGGTGGCCCAGGTGCACTAGCCGCCGCACCAAGCGCACTATCCCGTCTGCCGCGCTCTGCCGGGCCAGCGGGAGCGGAGCGTCGACTTGCGACGGGCCGATGGCGACCGCGGGGAGCCTCAGCTCTCGGACCAGCCCGATCCGCCGGTCGTCAACCCTGAGCTGGTCGATCAAGACGCCGTCCACCCGTCGCGAGCCCGCCAGGTCGCGGTAGAGCTTCTCGGATTCCGTCAGGGAGGGGCTGAGCTGCAACACCATGGCGTAGCCCGCCTGTGTCATGGCCTCTTGGGCGCCGGCGATGAACGTGCCGAAGAACGGGTCTGTGGACATCACCTCGGGCGATCGCTGGACCACGAAGCCAATTGTGTAGGAACGCTTCGTGGCCAGGCTGCGCCCGGTCAGCGATGGCGAATACTCCAATTCGTCGGCGATCCGCTGGATCCTCTCCCTGGTGGCCTCCGAAACGCCCGCGCGTCCGTTTAGCGCCACCGAAACGGTTGACAGCGACACCCCAGCGGCAGCCGCCACGTCAATGATCGTCGCCCTCGGCACGGCGCGCCCTCCTTTCCCGGCTGCCCAGCCGCCTTGCCGCGGCCCAGACGACTAACCCTATCGTGCGGCCCGCGGCGACCGCCACACGAAACCAGTACCGCCACACGGCGCCGGGACCGTCCGGCGGCAGTCAGGCAGCAGTCGTGCGGGCCTTGACCGGTCCCGCGGGGCACTCGGGTAATCTTAAGGAACCGAAACGCTTCGAGCATCTAAGGAGATGACGGTCGAATGAACAATCTGGCGGCCGGGGGATACGGGCCCGGCGTCCCCGACGACTTGGCTGGTGCGGTGTGGATCGCGCGGGCGGTTCCCCGGTCGGTGCGAACGGTGCGGCACTTGGGCGGTCGGTGGGTTGATTACGCGGGGCCGGGTCACACCTTGGGGCAGGCGTTCCGGGCGGACGGCCCGGTGGTGGCGGTGGCGGTCACGTTGGCGCCGCCGGCGGAGCCGGCTTACCCGTCCCCGGTGGACGTCAAATACAGGGTCTGCCTTGAGACGCCGGACGGTGGCCTGGTGGCGGAGACGGCGAGGGAGGGTTCGTCGGGGTTGATCATGTGGGAGCGGCTGGCGCACATGATCGCGGTGGACCCGCCGGCCCCGCCGGGCGAGTACGTGGTGGTGTTGCGCCCGGAGCGCGGCCGGATCGGCTGGGTGACGGGGGAGGCGCCCGCCGATCGGCCGGGCGGCGCCGTCTCGCCCGCGGGGAAGTTGGGCGGCGCCGTGTCGGGTGCCGATTTGGTGGACGATGCCGTGCCGCCCACCAGCCCGGTTGGCGGCGCCGCGCCCGGCGATCCGGTGGGCGCCGCCGTGCCGCCCGGTGGGCCGTTGGACGCCGCGGTGGCGCCGGGTCTGGTTGACGATGGAGTGTCGCCTGTGCCGCTGGTGGGACGGGCGTCGTCGGATGGGGCGCCGGCGCCTGGTGTGCGCGTGGTCGGCGTGGACGTGGTCCCGGCCGCTGATCCGGTGTTCCGACGGCGGTTCCACTTGGAGGGGGCGCCAGCGTCCGCCAGGTTGGCGCTGGCGGTGTTGGGGACGGGCGTGGTGTGGGTCAATGGCGTCAAAGTGGGCGTCGAAGCGTTGGGCCCGGCGCTGACGGATTACGCGCGGCGGGTGTTGTACCGGACCTGGGATGTGGCGCATCTGCTGCGCCCCGGGGTCAACGAGATCGTGGTCGGGGCGGGGCGTGGCTGGTGGGCGGCCCGCGGCGGGGATGTCTGGGGTTGGTGTTTCGCGCCGTGGCACCGCGAGCCGGTGGTTTTGGCCCGGCTTGGGATGGGCTGGCCGGACGGGTCGGAGTCGGAGGTGGCCTCGGACGGGCGGTGGGAGTGCGCGGCGGGGCCGGTCGAGTCCGAGCGGTTGTTGTCGGGCGAGGAATGGGTCGTCCGGGCGGGGGAGCCGGGGTGGGGCCCGGTGGTGGTGGTCGCCCCGCCGGGCGGGGTTTTGCGCCGGTCGGCGGCCCCGCCGGTGGTGGCGCGGCCGGCCATGCCCCCCCGTGTGGTGGAGCGGCTGGACGCAGGGCGCAGGGTGTTCGATTTCTCGGAGGTGGTGGCGGGTCGGGTGCGCTGCCGGGTGTCTGGTGGGACGGGCGGGCTGGTGCGCGTCAAGTACGGTGAGTGGCGCGACGCGGCGGGGGCCGTGGTGTGCCACAACCCGTATATCGCGGGCCAGGCGCAGGTCGACAGCCTGCGCCTGGAGAGAGCGGTCGAGGACCATGTCTGGGAGCCGCAATTCGGCTACCGGGGGTTCCGCTGGGTCGAGGTCGAGACCAGCGGCGACGTGGCCGTGGAGGACGTGCGCGCCGTGCCGCTGTACACCGACCTGGAGCGGGTGGGGGAGCTGCGCTGTGGCGAGCCGGTGCTGGAGTGGATTGATCAGGCGACCGCGAAGACGTTCTTGAACAACCTGCACGGCATTCCGACCGACACGCCGACCTATGAGCAAAACGGCTGGACCGATCTGCACAACAGCCTGGAGGCGTTGGTACACCATTTCGATTTGCGGGGATCACTCACGGAGTGGCTCGAGTCGCACATGGACGCCCAGTCGGCTGACGGGTCGGTGCCCTGGATTGTGCCGAC
>JAIROU010000114.1 GCA_031257375.1 Bifidobacteriaceae bacterium | reverse complement strand
GAGAGGCGCCCCAGCTGTTCTTGGTAGTACGGCGTCAGATCGTCCAGCGTGGTGACGAGAGCCTCGAACAAGTCGCCCAAGGCATCAACGTTCAAGCCGGCCGCGAGCAGCGCCCAGATCCGGGGGGAGCCGCCGGTCAGCCACCCGATGGACGCCAACCTGGCGCGCGTCGCGGGCTCTCCCAGGCGCCTCTCCAGAGCCTCGTCGCCGTCGCGGTGGGCGATGCGCTGAAGCATGGCCACGGCATCGTCCACCGTGAACGGCGACAAATCCTCAATGTTGAAAAACCCGTAGAACGGCGCCGCCTGCTCCACCAAACTGGCCGTTGCCCGCGTCGCGGTGGCGAGCAACAGGACGTCCTCGTGCCGCTCGATCCAGGCCCGCAACTGGCGCTGCCCGGCGGCGCCGAGGGAGGCGAAGACCTGGTCCAGGTTTTCCAGCAACACCACCCGGATCGCCCCGGCGACCCGCCCAGGTTCCTCCCGCCGTCCGATGCCGTCCAGCAGGGCCTCGAAGTCCGTCACCGCCCAGGGGTCCTCAGGCAGCCAACTCAACGTGAACCGTTCACCGAATCCCGGCAGCGCCCGGGCCCGGTGGTAGGCCAGGGACACCAGGTGCGTCTTGCCCGACCCCCGCGCGCCCAGCAGCAGGGTGTGCGCCAGCCGTCCCGTCTCGCCCGCCTCCCGGATCCTCCCCACGATCGGGTCCAACAACGGCCCACGGCCCACGAAGAGGTCCTCAAGCGTCTCTTTGGGCAGCAGAGAAGGCGTGAACCGGGCCATGGTCACCATGCTCGCGCCCCCCGGCGCCGCGCCTGCCAGATGATCCTCAACGGAGGGTGCCTCCACCAGTACAGGGACGTGTCCGGATCGAAGGCCAGGTAATGGTCCTCGCACAGCAAGTCCAGCAACCCGCGCGCCCCGCGCGGGTCAAGACCGTGTGACCCGGTTAGGAGCGAGGCGACCTCAGACGTGGCGGCCGGAGCCCGCGCCAGGAAATCCAACACGTCCTCCGCCGCCGCCGCCCGGTCCCCGTAACGGGTGTCGACCCGGTCCAACAGGGGGGTCCAGTTGGCGCCCAGCGCCACGTCGGACGCGGCGTCGCGCAGCAATTGTTCTGCGGCGGCAGCTGTCGGCGGCGGGGTGGACCCACTCTTTGAGAGATGCTTCACCAGCAGTTCGAGGACAAATGGGATTCCGCCGCTGACGCGCGCCAGGGCGTCGGCCTGCTCGATCGTAGCTTTGAGACCGATTCCGAGCAGCAACGATTCAGCCAGCCACCGCGACCATTCGCCGCTCAAAGGCGGCAACTCCACCACTCCCAAGTCGTTGATGGCGCCGGCCCCGCCCAAGCGGGCAGTGACATGGTGGAAGCCGACCGATCCGGTCAAGACCCAACGCACCCGTTGCGAATCGTCCGATTCTCGCAGGGCACGAAGCAGGTTGAGGGTGTCCTTCGCGGTTTGGACGCCATCGTTCTGCGCGATCGATTCGATCGCGTCGGGAAACTCGTCCCACATGATGGCGAGCCGCGCGTCGCCGCCTTCGAGACTCCGGTCGAGGTTGCCCAGCACGCTCCGGAGCGCTGCCACCGATTTGCCGCGCAGATCCTTGCGCAAGGCAACCGTGACGCCTGCCAGATGGATGTCCTCGACGGGTTCAACCAAGGCCTTGAGCGCCTTGGCGAGTTTCCCGCGGCGCCCCATGTGCTTGTGCAAGGCCTCAAGGGTCAAATCAACCAGGTCAGAAGCGGACCGTGCGTCCTGCACCGATGTTCGCACGCAGATCCAGCCCCTCGGCGCGCGCTGTTCCGCCAGTCGCAGCAGCGTGGTCTTGCCCGAACGCCGAAACTCGGTCAGCCGGACTGAGTGACGCTCGAGCTCGCCCACAGATCCGCCACGGTCTGATCGCGGCCCACAATGTCCTCCAACGGGACCCTCCCCCCGAAAGTGACCGCCATTGGTCGCGGATCCGGCAGCCGGTCCATCTTCACGCTTCTCCTCCCGCCGCGAGCGGCGCAGATATACGGCAAAAGCGCCGTCCTTCAAAACTATACGGCAGAATGGACGTATAACCCAGCCGCACGCCGCAAGCCTTGGCTGAACGATACTGGCTCTGAACCCTTCAGACCACTTCGGCCGCGATGGCCTGGGGCAACGCCGCACCGCCCAGGGCGAGCGGATCCGCCGCGCCGCGCAGACACAAGAAGAACTCGACGTTGCCGGACGGCCCGGGCAGGGGCGAGCGGACCACGCCCGCGACCGACAGCCCCAGGCCGAGGGCGGCCTCGGCCACCGCCCCGACGGCGGCGGCCCGATCCTCCGGGCTGGTCACCACCCCGCCCCGCGGCAGCCGCGCCTTGCCGACCTCGAACTGCGGCTTGACCATCAACAAGAACTCGGCGCCCGGCGCCGCCACCGCCACCAGGGCGGGCAGCACCGTCCGCAGCGAGATGAACGACAGGTCCGCCACCACCAATCCCGGCGCCGGGTCCAAGGCGCCCGGCCCAAGATGCCGGACATTGGTCCGGTCATGGACCTGGACCCGCCGGTCTTGGCGCAGGCGCCAGGCCAACTGGCCGTAGCCCACATCGACGGCGTGCACCAGCCGCGCGCCGCGCCGCACCAGCACGTCGGTGAACCCGCCGGTCGAGGCCCCGGCGTCGAGGCAGACCGCGCCCTCGACCCGGGGCGCCCGCCCGCGCGCCGCCAGCACGTCCAACGCCCCGGCCAGCTTGCCTCCCCCGCGCGACGCGTAGGCGCCCGCGCCCGCGTCCGCCGCCCCGACCTTGATGGCCGCCTCCGGGCCGACCTGCGTGGCGGCCTTCCCGGCCGGCGCCCCGCCGACCAGGACCGCCCCGCCGGCGATCAACTCGGCCGCGTGCTGGCGCGACCGCGCCAAACCCCGCCGCACCAACTCCACGTCCAGCCGGCGCCTCACGGCCGCGCCACCCCCGCCGCCAACGGCCGGCCGCCGATGCCGACCGCCCAGCCAGCGCCGACCGCCGCCCAGCGCCCCGCCCGGGCCGCGACCGACCGGTTCACCAACCCCGACCGGACGCCGCCGCGACCGCCCGGAGACGCCCCACCCGGCGGCGAAGCCCTCACACCCCGGGCGCTTCCAGCTTGAGCACCAAGTGGCGGTCGCCATAGGAGTTGTCGACCCGCCCGACCGGCGGCCAGTACTTGACCGGCGGCGGCCCGGCCGGATAAGCCCCGAGGCCGCGCGGATAGGGCGCCTCCCACGAGATCGGAAGAG
>JAIROU010000403.1 GCA_031257375.1 Bifidobacteriaceae bacterium | reverse complement strand
GGGGGGGGGGGGGGGGTGCTGTCGGGGGGGGGGGGGGGGGTTGGGGGGGGGCGGGTGGGGGGGGGGGGGGCGGGGGGCTGCGGCGTGCCGCACCACCCGCAAAACCGGCCGATGCCGGTCAGCGGTTGGTGGCAGGTGGGGCAGATTGTGGCTTGTCCGTTCACGGGGCGATCCTTTCGGCGGGGCGGTTGGCCCGCACGGGTGCTCCGCACTGGCCGCAGAACACCGAACCGGCGACGGTCGGCTGGCCGCAACCTGGGCAGAACGGCATTGTGACGAGCGCTTCGGGGTCGGGCTGATCCGGCGGGTACGCGGGCTGGTCTGGCCGCTGCGGCGGGTAGGCGGGCTGGTCGGGCGGCTGCGGCGGGTAGGCGGGCTGGGGCTGGTAGGGGGGTTGCGCGGGCCAGTCCGGAGGGTAGGCGGGCTGGGCGGCCGCCGGGGCGGGGGGGACGGCGGCGGGCGGGACGTTGGCGGCGGCGGGCGGCGCGGCATCGGGCGAGGCGACGTCGGCGGCGGCGGGCGGCGCGGCATCGGGCGTACCTATGAGCGGGGGGTAACCCGGCGGCTGGGACAGGGCGGACGGCGCCGGGCGGGCTTTGCGGCCGCCGAACGGGGCATTGTAGAAGGTGGGGAAGCCGTAGACGGCGAAGTCTCGGCCTTCGGGGACCAACGGCGACGGCGACAGCAGGGCGACCAGGGCGTCGGTCTCCTCTGGATCCTTTTGGTCGGCCATGGCCAGGCGGTAGCGGGCGGCGCTGGCGGTCACCCACTGGGCCGTGGCCATGGCGTCGACCCGCCGCGGCAGCACCAGGTCGAGCGCCCATTTGGTGCTGTCCGAATCCTTGTAGACGAGGCGGATTTCTTTGTCGCTCAGGAACTTCTTGTCCTTGAACGCGACGGCCGACAGCCATTCGTATCTGATGTGGCCGATCAGCGCCTTGCCGCGGCGGCGCCGGGCGGCCACGGCGGCCGAGATGGCGTTGGCGGTCAGCGCCACGGCCAGGCCAGCCACCCCGCCGCCGACCCAGCGGCTGCCCTTGTCGTACTTGGGCGACCAGAAGGCTATCCGCGAGGCCGTGATGTAGACGCTGATGTCGATTTCCTCGGCGGCCAGGGCCGAGGTCCAGCCTTTGTTGCCGCTGTACTGGAGGTCGAATTGTTTGACCTGGAAGGATTCCTGGAGCCCGATGTCCCAGTCCTCCGGCGCCAGGAGGCCGTCGTCGGTCAGACCGGCGGTGGCGAACGGTTCTTCCCTGTCGCCGTACTCGGCCACGTAGAGGGCGCGGTACTCGGTCATTGGTCTGGGTCCTTGGGTGGGTTCTGGTTACCGTGGACTTGAACCTACAGCTTGAGGGGGTCTGGGCGCCATGGGTAGAAATCCCCATGGGCGGGTCTCGCGGCGCGGGTGGCGCGCCGTGCGGGTGGCGCGCAGTGCGGGTGGCGCGCGGTGCGGGTGGCGCGCGGTGCGGGTGGCGGGGTCTTGGGCGGGGCCGTTCGCCGCCGACCGGTGGCGGCGGCGATGTCGGTCAGCAGGCCGACCGAGGCGCTCATGGCGCCGGACGCGATCCGTGCGATGGTCGATTGCGGCTTGCCCGCCAGCCGGGCCAGGTCCCGCTGGGTCAGCCCGTCGGCCTCCCGCGGTTCCATCAGCGCCACGGCGACTCGCGGCCGCTCGGATTCTTGGGCGTGGGCGGCCGCGAACTCGGGGCTTCGGGCGGCTCGCCCGGCCGCCAGGTCGGTGGTTTTGCTCAGGTTTGGAACCGGTGGTGGAGGAGGGCTTTGCGGTCGGGGTCGAACCATGTGGGCGGCTTGAATTCCCACAAGCCGTCGCCGCGGAGTTCGGGCTCCCAGCCGGGCGGGCCGTTCCGGGGCGGCTCGACCAGCCGGTGATGCGACGGGCATAATAGAACAAGATTGCGAATGTTCGTGGGTCCGCCGCGCCACCAAGGGCGAACATGATGGGCCTCGCAAACCTCCGGCGGGCGGTCGCAGTAGAGTCGGCACGGGGCGCGGTTCCGGGTTTTCGCCCGGCCCGTTTCCCCGTGCCGCTCGCCGAACCCGCCGTGCGGCTCTCACCGCAACGGGCTCTCCGTGCCGGTCACGTCGGCGCCGGAGTCGGTTGGTAGGGCCGCGGGATTTGGTTCCCCCGGTAGCGGTAGCGGACAATGCCGATGCGCGCCGGGTTGAATAGTTCCACGCCGCCGGCCCTGATGGGCTTCCACCGTCCGTTAGGCCAGGTCAGCCAACGGCGGACTTGGGCCCAGTTCCACCGGTGTAGGGCTTTCTGCCAGTTGACGATCCTCCACCAGGTGTACTGGCGGACCTGATCGAACACCCTGTAAGAAACCCCGTGCCGGAAGTACATCGCCCATCCCCGCGTGATCTGGTTGATCCGGACAATGACGGATCCCAACTCCTGGCTCGATGTCTTGTGCGTCAGCGCGCGTATCTTCTGCTTGACCGACCGGATGGCCCTCCGCGCCGGGAACGTGTACACATGCCAACTGTCCGCCCCCTGCTTTTGTCGCCACCGGATGTGGAAACCTAGGAAGTCGAACCCGTCGCTCATGTGCGTGACCAGGGTTTTAGCTTCGGAGAGCTTCAAACCCATTGGTTCAAGCACCTTCGCGGCGATCTCGCGGGCCTGGGCACACTGGTCGCGGCTGGTGTCGCACAGCACGACGAAATCGTCGGCGTACCGCACCAGCCGCCAGTTGCCCAGCCCTTTCCATCTTCTGCGCCTGCGGCGCATTGCCGTGGACATGGGCTCGCCGTCCCCCCACCCAGCCATGAACGCCTCGTCCAGCACGGACAAAGCGATGTTGGCCAGCAGCGGCGACAAAATGCCGCCTTATGAGCGGTGGCGGGTTATGCGCAGCGTTGGGGTGTTGGCGCTGGCTGGGGCCGCGCCTAGCCTTGTGCGCTGCGCATAACTCGTCTCGGTCAGAGGCTGTTGAGGAACTC
>JAIROU010000369.1 GCA_031257375.1 Bifidobacteriaceae bacterium | reverse complement strand
CCCTCCCGGCGGCGCCTCCGGTCGGCGGCCCTATTCGGCTCGCAAGAGCCAGTCCGTGACGTTGACGCGCGGGATGCCGTCATAGGTGGCCCGCCCGGCCTGGTCTGCGACAAGCAGGGTGCGGGGCGCATGGCCGGGGATGGCGGCCAGGCTTCTCAGCTCCCGCGCCAAGGTGTTCGGGTCGTCGACGTTGAGCGCCACCTGGTAATAGGCGGCGCCATCGGCGTTTTCGATCACGAAATCGATCTCGCCGCTGCCAAGCTTGCCGACCGTCACTCGATCATGGCGGCGCAGCAATTCGAGGAACACGATGTTCTCGACCAGGTGGCCGAGGTCGGCGTGACGCGATCCGAGGCGGGCCCACCTCAGTCCCGGGTCGGCCAGGTAGTACTTCGGGTTGCTGGACAGGCGGGCCTTGCCGCGGATGTCGTAACGCTGGGCGGGATACAGCAGATAAGCCTCCACCAGGCCGTTGACGTAATTCTCCACGGCCCCGCGCCCGATCCTCCGGCCGGCCGAAGTCAGCGTGTCGGAGACACGTTTGATTGAGGCCGGGTTGCCGATGTTGTCGAACATGAAGTCCGTGACCGTTCCCATCACGGCCGCGTTGACCGAGGTCTGACGTGGCGCGACATCTTTCAGCAAGACAGTGTCGACAATCCCGCCGAGGTATTCCCGGATCATCGTCTCGTCGCCGCCCAGCCGCCCCACATAGGGGAAGCCGCCGAATCTGAGATAGCGGCTGAAGGCCCCGTCGCCCGCGTCGACCCCGGCCTGGGAGGTGGTTTCCGCGAACGACAGTGGTAGCACATGCAATTCCACGTAGCGGCCGGTCAGGCGCGTGGCCAACTCCCCGCTCAGAAGCCCCGAGTTCGATCCGGTGACATACAAGTCCACCCCGGGCAGCCGCACAAGCCCGGCCACCGTGCGTTCCAGTTCGACCAGGTGCTGGGCCTCGTCGATGAAGACATGCGTCATCTGGCCGGGCGCAAGGCCTGCTTGAACTCTGTGGTATAGAGCCAGGCCGGCGCCAAGTTCCGCATCGATGTCCGGGTCCTCGAGGTTGAACGACATGATTCTTTCGGGGCTCGCGCCCGCGGCCGCCAACTCGGCCTGGAACATGGCCAACAGCGTCGACTTGCCGCTCCGCCGCACTCCGGTGATCACCTTGGCCAAAGGATGCCCCCGCCACCGGCGCAGCCAGGCCATGTAGCGCGGACGATCAGCCAATCGCACAATTGCGACTCTATCAGAAGAAGCGGCCGTTTGGTGATACTTTTGCGAATTGATCTGCAATACTGGCCGTGAGCTGCGAGGCGGGGGTGGCGGCATCGGATATGGCGGTGGCCGTGCTTGGCGGGCGGGCGCTCGAACGGGCGGCGGGCGCGGGACCCGGCGGCGGCGCTGTGAGCGGCCGGGCGGGTGCCACGGTTGGCTGGCCGGGCGGGGCCAACGGCGGGCGGGCGGCGGCCCGGCCGGATCGGCTTGGCGTTCACCTCTGCGAGGACGCTGCGGCGAGAATCTCCGGCGCCGCCTCTCGGACGGCGGCCTCGATCTGGTCCAGGGTGTCCCTGACCACTTGGCGGTAGTCAGGCCGATTGAGACGCAGCCACTCAAGCGCGCCGAACTCGGAGAGAAGATCATCCCGCGAGGCCCCGGGGTTTTCCGAGGCAAGGGCCTGGAAGCTTGGCTCTTCCGGAAAGCCGGGGATGTGTTCTTCCAGCCACGCGACCATCTCAGAGTGGCGCTTGTCGACGAAGTGGCCGAATTCGTCCAGCAGCGCTTCAGGGCAATTCGCGGTCAATCCTGCCCCAACCATCTGCTCGAGGCGTCGGTAGATCATCCTGCGGAAACGTGACCCCGCGCCGACGGGCAGGTCGGCCAGGCCGACGGTGGCCAACCAATCTCGGTTCAGGGAGAACAGGTGGCGGTGATAGCCGCGGGCGCGCAGGTACGCGCTGATGTCAAGGCCGGGTTTTCGCTCGGGCTGTTTCGGGAACTCGGCCGTGGCCAAGTCTGTTCCCCATTGCCGGGCGATCTCCAGCGCCAACCTTGCGGTCGCCTCGGCCTTGTCCTCCGGCCGACCGGTTAGCCCCGACTGGACAATCAGGCCTTCTAGATCCCGCCATGCGACGTCATCGCTTGGGCGGGCCGTGGCGTCCAGGAGGGCGCGGTACTCCGCGGCCGCCTCAGCGGGGCGATTGGCCCCAGCCAGTGCGGCGGCCAGGTGGCGCCGTGTGCCGAGTGCCAACTCGTCGCCCTCGCCCAAAGCTTCGACGCGATCGGCCAGCAGTTGGCGCAAGACGCCGATGCCGCGCTCCCCCAGGCCGGCTTGGGCGTAAGCATGAGCGGCCCGCCAGGAAGTGTTGTATCGAAGCGCGTCCGACCCCCACATCCCCCTTTCGAGGCGGGCGGCCCACTCATAGCGGCGAGCCGCCTCTTCCCACAGTCCCGCCTGTGCGGCTTCGAAAGCGAGCGAGCGCGCCGAGGCGGCCACGCGGGGGTGCCGCGGGCCGAAGTGCCTGGTCTCATCAGCGATCACCGCGTCATAGGCGGCCACTGCTATATCTGGGGGGCCTGTTTTGAATAGGACATGCGCAAGGTTCCTCCGGAACATCAAGGTCCAGGCATGGGACTCGCCCAGCACACGGGTCGCCTCGCCGACAATCCGGCGCAATTCCGCTGCGGCGTCCTCGGCCTGCGCCTCCGTCAACTCGGCGCGCGCCTGTTCGCGGTCGGCTCGCAGCTCCAGAAGAAGGGCGACATCGTAATCCTGGGCCGTGATTTCGCTCAGCAGTTCATTCATCTCCTCCAGCGCCCGCGCGGGGTCGCCCTGCGCGGACCGCCACCAGGCTAGGAGGTGGCGGAATCTTGTCCAGCGGGGATCGCTTGGCGTGACTCGGCCGGCCAGCACAGGTCGCAACCCGGCGGGCGAATCTGCGTGCGCCCCCAGTCTTCGGGCGATGCCCGACGCTATGAGTCGGCACGCTTCGTCATGCCCCTCGAACCACGTGATGAACTTCGCGGTCAAGTCGAGGAGTTGGTCCTGCGTCAGGCGAGGGATAGCGACCGCCATCGCCTTGGCCCCCACCAGGGGGTGGAGGGGGCGGGAGTCGCAGGTAATGGTGGTCGCCACCAAGTTCCATTCCCGGTCGCTGAGGGCTTCTCCTTGCCCCAGGAGGCTTTCCATGCCGCCTAGCGCGGCCTCCTCCAGGCCGAGCAGCAGGCGGACGCAAGCCAGAAACAGGCTGGCCAGGCGCGCGTTTCGCGCGTCCACGCCCGTGATCGCGTCCTCCGCCCGGGCCAGCCAGGCGCTGTCTGCGCCGGCGCGAACCGCGACCAGGGCGATTTCAAGCCGCAGGAGCTCAACCGTCAGCGTCTCAAGTCGGGTCTCGACCAAGGCCGCCAGGGACGTCGGCAGTTCGAGTATGGCTGCCGCGGTGCCATGCCGCTGAAGAGATGTCAAGGCGTCGTCGATTCTTTGGCATTGCCCAACTACTTCGTTGTCGATCCCGGGCGGGTGTGACTCCGCCTGCTCAATTGTGAGCATCCCCGGCCCCGCCAGATCGCGGACGCGATACTCGGGCGATCCGATCTGTTCGCGGGCGGCGTCCTTGTAGGCCTGCCAGCGGGCGTATCCGCCCTTGGCCGAGCCTGCGACGGCGGCGGCTGCCAATCCGGCGGCGATGGGCGCGTCGTCCAATGGATTGGTCGGCTCAACTGCTTCCAGTTCGGCGCCCGCCACACCCTGCGAGTCAGCCGAGCGGCTTATCTCGTCGCGGCTGTACCAGGCTGTCAGAAAGTCGACCACCATCCGGATGGGCGTCCCCTTGGCCCGGTTGACCTGGTGGAAAACCCGGGCCATCGGCTCGGCCAACTGATAGTACTGGCGGCGCCCGTCGACGAACTGCATGAGGTAACCCGTCCGCTGCTCCAGCCAATGGGGTACCAGGCCCCGCAGAGTCGGCGCCAACGAGTGCTTGTCGATGCCCGTGGCGGCCGAGATTTCCGTGACCGTCATCGCCCGGTCGGCGTCGAGCAGCGTCAATACGGCCTTGAGCTCGTTGGTCGACAGGCGGTCGAGTTGCTGCTGGTAATACGGCTTGAGTTCGTCAAACTGCGTGATCAGGATGGAGGGCAGGTCGCCGACCCGATCGATTGTGAGACCGGCTGAGAAGGTGGCCCACATCCGGGGCTGGCCTCCCGCCAACTGCTGGATGGCCGCCAGCCGGGCCCGGGTCGGGGGCTCGTCGAGGCGGCGCGCAAGTGCTTCGTCGCCGTCGACCGCCGCCGACCGCTTCAGCATGGCGATCGCCTGGCCCAGTGTGAACGGAGGCAATTCCGTGATGTCGAAAAAGCCGTACAGGGGCGCGCTCTGGGCTGACAGGTGGCGGCGGTTGGGCCTGACCGCTGTGACGACGAGCAGCAGGTCGGACCGCCGCTCAATGCGGGCGCGCAGGCGCCGCTGCCCCTCCTCGCCGAGCCGGTCGAGGATCCGGTCGAAGTTCTCGGCCAGCACGATTGTCAGCGCCGGGGCGGCAGCCGGGGGGGCGTCGCGATTGGCGTCGATTGCGGCCACGAAACTGTCAAAATCGAACACCGAATAGGGATCCTCTTCGAGCCACGAGATGGCGAAGCGCTTGCCGTGGCCGGGCATTCGGCTGGCTCGGTGCTTGATGAGGGAGATGAGGTGCGTCTTTCCGGCTCCGCGGGGGCCGACGAACATCGTGTGCTTGAGGACGCTGCGGTTCGCCGCGTCGGCGATCCGAGCGACAGCGCGGTCCAGATCGGCCTCGCGGGCGACGAAGAGTTGTTCCAATGTGTCGCCGTCGAGGAGGGACGGCGTGAAGCGCGGCGGGGTGATCACGCTTCCGCCTCCTGGCGGGCCACCCAGATGTCGCGGAGTGAGGGGTAGCGCCAGCGGTAGACGCGCGCCGACACGGACCCGTCGGCGTCGTCGCGGATCAGGTAATGGTCGTCGCGGAGGAGTCGCAGGAGGTCTCTCAGGCCGTTGTCGGCTAGGGCAAGGCCCGCCCTTGCCAGATGCTCGGCGATGTCGCCGCGGCTCATCGGCGCCGCGGCCACGGCGTCTAGCACTGAGTAGGCGTGAGAGGCGATCTGTCCGTAGTAGTCGTCGACCTTGGCCAGGAGCGGCGTCAGAGCGTCATCCCACATCGGGTTGGTGGCCGCGGCCAGGAGCAGAGCGTCGGCCTCGGCGGCGCTCGCGGGCAGGCCGGTATGTGACCGGTGCAGTTGGTTGACAAGCATGAGAAGCACGAAAGGGATGCCGTCCGAGCGTTCGGCCAGCAGGGCGACGGCAGGTTCGTCAGCTTTCGTCTCAATGCCGACACCGATGAGGAAACAGCGGGCAAGGTGTCGCGCCCACAGGGGGGCTAACGGCGGCAGAGCCTCCACCACCAGGTCCGTCATTCCCTCACCGTGGCCCGGCAGCGTGCGGGTCACATGGTGGAAGCCGATCGATCCGGTCAGGACCCACCGGACACGGGAGCCCGACTCGTTGTCGCGAGCGGAGCGGAAGAGAGCGAGGACCTGTGCGGCCGCCTCGGGATTGCGTTGCGCGATGGCGCGCAGGGCGTCGGGGAACTCGTCGACGATGATGGCAAGACGCTTGGCATCCTTCTCCAACTCGGCGTTCACACTTGCCATGACCTGCCGCAACACTCGCCACGGCTGGGTCTTGAAGTCATCGGCCAGCTCGATGCCCGTGTCCTTGACAGCAACCGACTTGAAGGTCTTGGCGAACTGGCGGATGACGTTCTTCACCTTCTCGGGCAGTCCGGCGTGGAGCATCAGCTCCCCTAGGATCAACTCCACCAGGGCGTCGGCGCTGGAGGCGTCCTGAACCTGGGTCATAACACACAACCAACCCAGCGGGGACCTCTGTTTCATCAGGCGCAGAGCAGTCGACTTGCCGCAGCGCCTAACCTCGTTGAGCCTGATCGACGTGTGCTCAAGGGTTCGCCACAAGCGTTCGACATCCTCGTCCCGGCCGATGATGTCGCCCACGGGTAAGGCCACACTGGGAGTTGGTTCGATCGCGTGCGCAGGGGGTAGCGGAAAGGTGGTCACAACGGCCCTCAAATTTTAGGAGTGGAGATTGCCTCCTAATTAGAATAGTGATTCCCCTCCTAACCTGCAACCTCGAGGTGTTGGTGCATCTGGAGGGCTGCGGCGGACTCGCCCGGATACTCTCAGCATCGCCTGACGCCCGCCGCGCGAGCGGGCTCAAGAGCGGGCTCAAGAGCGGGCTCAAGAGCCGACCCGCCGGGCCATCCCTTCAAACCATTCCAGGGCTTATCGCATGGAATAGCCGGCGCCGCCTTCCGCGCAGACCCGGAAAACACGCCTGTGACCTGCGCAAACGGTGGGCCCCGTGGGGCTCGAACCCACGACCCACGGATTAAAAGTCCGCTGCTCTGCCAACTGAGCTAGGGGCCCCGACTGCCGCTATCCCATTGTGCCAGGTGTTGGCGCCGGTTTCGAAACGCCGGGCTGCTGGCCAAGGAAGGGCTGCGGAGATACGCCCGACCTCGGAGATTCTGGACTACCCTTTTCCGCCTTTTTGTGGTACGTGGGTCTTGTGGTACCCTCGACCCACGTTCGCGGCATGGCGGGGGACTGGCACCGCGACTCCGATAGCCCAATCCGCCCTATAGCCCAATCCGCCCGATAGCCAGGAGCCCCGAACCATGTCAACCGACGCCTCCTCTAATCCGCGCTCACGCGCCCGCCTCGCCTCTGTCGTCGCTTTCGCGGTCACCATCGCCGGCTTCGGCCTGACTGGCGCGCCGTCAGTGGCCGCGTCCCCGCCGAACTCCCAGGCGGCGGCGCAGTCCGGCGGCGGCGCCGCCCAGGCCGAATTCGCGCCCGCGTCCGCGACCGTCCTGGTCGAGTTCCCCGTCGCCGCCTCCGCCGACGACGCGGAGGAGCACGGCACCGGCCAATCGGTGGACCTCGAAAGCGCCATGAACATAGGCGGCTACTACTCCAACAGCCTGACCGCGACCTACAAGCAGGTCTCCGCCTTCCGGTTCGCGGGCGTGGAGCTCCCCGCCCTGGCCGAGATCGAGGACGCCCACATCGAATTCACCGTCCGCTCGACCGGATCCGCCGGGCGCTCCAGCGAAATCACCGTCCGGGGCGAGCTGGGCGACGCCGCCCCTTACACGTCCGTGGCGCGCGCCATCTCCACCCGCCCCTACGGCGAGCAGTCCGCGACCTACAACCAGCCCTCCTTCACCCAGACCGGCGCCAAGGTCCGCACCCCCAACCTGGCCCGCTTGATCGACGAGAACCGGATCCTCGGCTGGCAGTCCGGCCAGGCCCTCGCCTTCGCGCTGGAGGGCACCAACAACATCGGCGCGGTCCACCCGGGCGGGAGCAGCACCGCCAACCGGGCGCGGCTCGTCATCGCCTACCACCTTGGGGCCGGCCCCAACCTCGACGGCGCCACCAACCGGGTCGCCTGCGCCGTCACGCCGCCGTCCGGGGTGTACGCCGCCAACCAAACCGTCACCATCGGCTGCGACGAGCCCGGCCAAGTCACCTACACCCTCGACGGCTCCGACCCGGGGCCGGGCGTGGGGACCCCGTACACGGGACCGGTCGGCATCGGGCAGGGCCGGACCCAGCTGAAGGTCTACGCCGCCGGGGGAATCCGCGACACCGGCGTGCTGACGCACAACTACATCGTTGGACCCGCCGGCGGAGTGGTCACCGCCGAAACCGCCATCCAAACAGATGATGACGACGCCCTCGCCAACCCGACCAGGGCGGACCTCGGCACCTCGTCGCTGTCCCTGCACTCGCGCTACAGCTCGTCGCTGACTTACGACACCTACCTCCGGTTCACCGGGCTCGACCTGCCGGCCGACGCCGTCATCGCCTCCGCCCAGCTGGTGTTCACCACCAGCGCCAGGGCGCCGGCGGGCGGCCAGATCGAGGTGTCCGGGGAGACGTCCCAGCGCGGCGCCTTCGCCACCGCGCCGGGGGCGTTCGCCGGGCGCGACTGGACGGCGCCGGTCACGCTGACCGCGCCGGCGCTCGCCAGCGGCGCCACCTACGCCGCCCAGGGCCTGGAGGGGATTGTGGCCGCCCAACTGGCCGCCAACGCCGGCCGCGCGGACTGGGTGTTCAAGATCCACGGGCTGACGCCCGCCCAGGCGCTGTCGGTGCGCAGCCGCGACGGGTCGGCGTCGGCCGCGCCGAAGCTGGTGGTGGGCTACTACTCGAACCACGCTGACACGGCGGTGGCGATCTCCAACACCAATGACGACGTCGAGGAGCGTAGCTCCAACGGCTCGATCACCCGGTCTGGCTCCATCCAACTGGGCGGTTACACCAGTTCGTCGAACTCGGCCAGCACGCGCGGGGTGGCGGCCTTCCGGTTCGCGGCCGTTGACATCCCCGAGACGGCCACCCTGGTGGACGCCTACATCGAGTTCACCACCCAGGCGGACGGCCCGGCCGGGCGGACCGCGAACCTGACCGTCAACGCCGAGTTGGGCGACGCGGGGACCTACCCGAGCAGCGACGGCGCCGTCAGTTCCCGCGCCTACACCCGCGGCCAGGTGGCCTGGCAGGCCGAGGCCTTCCGGCAGGCCCGGGGCAAGGTCCGCACCCCGGATCTGAAAAACCTGATCGACGAGGCCCGGCTGGCCGGCTGGACCAGCGGCTCGGCGCTCGCCTTCAAGATCGACGGCGACGGCTTCATCGGCTCCGTCTACTCCGGGCCGGGCGCCGACGCGGCGGTCCTGCATGTCGAATACCGCTTCGACGGGGCCGGAGCCTGGGAGAACGTGGTCACCGACCCGGCTTTGATCGAAGGCGTCCACATCAACGAGCTGTCGACCTCCGGCACGGCCGCCAACGAGGACGACTGGGCGGAGTTGTACAACGCCACCGACCAGTTCGTCTGGCTGGGGCCGCAGATCCGCCTGTGGCGGGACGGGACCACCAAGGGCGACACCTTCGACTTCGCGGGCCTGCTGCTGCCGCCGGGCACCTACGCGATCCTCTACGCGGACGAGGACGCCGACGCGGGGCCGGACCACCTCAGCTTCGACTTCAAGAAGACGGGCGTGGTCAATCTGACGGACATGTCCAGCGGCTCGCCGCGCGTCATCGACGCCTTCGCCTATGGCGAGCAGGCGTACCTGGAGACCCACGCCCGCCAGCCGGACGGCGGTGAGATCCACCTGATGGCGCAGGAGAGCTACGGCTACTCCAACAACGCCGCGCCGCAGAAGTACCCGATCGAGTTCAGCCACGACCGCGGCCGTTACGCCACGGGCTTCGCCTTGACGATCGCCTCGGCCCCCGGGACGCTGATCCGGTACACGACGGACGGCCGGACGCCATCGTCCACCGTCGGAACCCTCTACAGCGGGCCGGTCAACGTCTCCAAGACCATGGCGGTCCGCGCGGTCGCCTACGACCAGGCGGGCACCAGCACGCCGCAGACCCGCACCTACGTGCTGTTGGACAACCTCAAGAACGAGGTCGCCGCCTCCAACGGCCGTTGGACCCGGGCCAACAAGGCGACGATAGACGATGCCGCCTACGCCGCCGCGCTGGCCGCGTTGCCGATCGTCTCGATCAGTTCCGACGTCGGGGAACTGTCGCACTCTTCCAGCGCGGACTACGTGCAGGGCTATTTCGAGTTCATGCCCGAGGAGGGCTCGGGCGAGGCGGACCACGCCCAGCCGATCGGCGTCAAGCGGTTCGGGCAGGTCTCGGCCTCGCGCTTCAACAGCGGGATCGCGGTGCGGTTCAAGAAGGACTTCGGCGCGGGCAAGGCCAAGTACGAGTTCTTCCAGCCGTTCGAGGGCGAGCCCTACGAGCTGGTGGGGGAGTACAAGAAGCTCGAGCTGGCGGAGGGCCAGGACGGCCCGCAGGACGACGGCATCTCGACCCACGGGTTCTTGCGCTACAACGACATGACGACCCGGTTGCTGGCCAACCAGATGGGCAACTTCGACTCGCACGCCCGGTACGTCCACTACTTCTACAACGGTCAGTACGCCGGGTTGAAGACCATGCGGGAGGACTACGGGTCGCACACCTTTGAGCCCTATTTCGACATCGACTCGGACGACTTCACCAAGGTGAGCTACCAGGACGCCTACTTCACCTCGGGGCGGGTCGAAGAGGGCGACGGCGACGCAGCGGTGATGCGGGCGGTCCACGCCGCCTCCAACTCCGGGAACTACGCGGCCTTCGAGAGCTACGTCGATGTGACCAGCCTGATTCGGACCATGATCCTGTTCCGCTACATCGACACTGAGAACGAGTGGAACGCCGTGGTGGAGAATTCGGTCGGCGAGGGCGGCATGAAGATGATGTTCAACGTCAACGACTCGGACGGCGCCTTCTACAACGCCGGCCGCACCACCAACCCGACCTGGTCGGGCGGCATCCTGGGCGGCGGCGGCAACTACCGCTACAAGTGGTCCAGCTCGACCTCGCAGGCCGGGCCGTTCAACATGTTCCGGACCTGGACCAGGTACGACACGTCCAGCCAGGCCGACGGCGACCTGGAGTTCAAGACCCTGGTCAAAGACGAGGTCCTGAAGCAGATCGGGCCGGCCAGCGGGGACTTCAGGGGCGCGCCGGGCGCGCCGCTGTCGGTGGACAACGTCCAGGCCGTGCTGGCCGCCCAGCAGAGCGCGCTGGCGGCGGCCTACCGGCTGGACGCCGCCTACATGGGCGTCTCGAACGCCTTTGCCAAGTGGCAGGCGTACAACCCCGGCGTGCTCGCCCTGGTGCCGGAGCGGACCAAGTTCAACCTGGAGCAGTGGGCCAAGATCGGGCTGACCCACACGCTGCCGGAGGTTCAGGCCCAGGCGGCTGCCGAGGGCTACGCCCTGAGCGTGGCCGCGCCCGGGGCGGTCATCTACTACACCCTGGACGGGTCCGACCCGCTCGGCCAGTCCGGGGCGGCGCCCGGTCAGGCCGGCGCCAACCCGGCCGCGGTGGCCTATGAGGCCGGCACGTCGGCGCCGGCGGGCGCGGCCGTCCGGGCGTACACGGCTGGGAACTGGGGTCCGCTGACCCAGGTCGGGTGAGCCCGCGGGTTGGCCGAGGGGCTGGCGCCCGGCGGGCTGGCGGGCGCCCCTGGCCGCAGCCTGCCGTCAGGCGCGCTCGAGTTCCGCCAGCACCGCGTCCAAGTGGTCCAGGCCCTCGGCCAGGTCGTCCCGAGTGACGGTCAGGGCCGGGCGGAACCGGATGGTCCGATCGCCGCAGCCGGCGATGACCACGCGGCGGTCCCAGAGGCGGCGGATGGCCTCGGCGCGGATCTCGGGCGAGGGCAGGCTGACCGCGCGGAGCAGGCCCCGGCCGCGCGGGTCGGTGGCCAGCGGGTGGCGTTCGGCCAGATCGGACAGGGCTTCGCCGAACCATTGGCCGAGGTCTGCGGCGCGCTCCACCAAGTGGTCCGACTCGATCACCTCGAGGATGCGCCGGGCCCGGACCATGTCGGTCAAGTCCCCGCCCCAGGTCGAGTTGAGGCGGGATCTGACCTGGAACACGTTGTCCGCCACCGCCTCGACCAGGCCGCCCGCCATGATCCCGCAGACCTGGGACTTCTTGCCGAAGGCGACTATGTCCGGCTCCAGGCCCAGTTGCTGGTAGGCCCACATGGTCCCGGTCATGCCCAGGCCGGTTTGGACCTCGTCGACAATGAACAGGGACTCGTTGGCATGGGCCAGGTCCTGCATCTGGCGTAGGAAGCGGCCGGACAGGTGGTGGTCGCCGCCCTCGCACTGGATCGGCTCGGCGATGAAGGCGGCGATGTCGTGGGGGTGGGCCGCGAAGGCGGCCTCCGCCTCGGCCAGCGCCTGGCGCTCGAGCGCCTCGGCATCGCGCGGGGTGCCGTCCCGGCGGGTGCCGAGATACGGGGATGTGACGCGGGGCCAGGCGAACTTGGGGTAACGGGCGGTCTTGACCGGGTCGGTGTTGGTGAGCGACATGGTGTAACCGGTCCGGCCGTGGAAGGCGTCCGTCAGGTGGAGGATCTGGGCGCCCAGATCCGGGGAGCGGCCCTGGGACTCGTTGAGGCGGCTCTTGAAGTCGAAGGCGGTCTTCAGGGCGTTCTCGACGGCCGGCGCGCCGCCTTCGATGAAGAAGTGGCGCCCTAGGCGCGGATCGCCCGCGACGCGCTGGAAGGTGACCACGAACTCGGCCATCGCCACCGTGTAGACGTCCGAGTTGGATGGCTTGTGGACGGCGGCGCGCCCGAGTTCCGCCATCGCCGCCGGGTCGGTCAGGGCGGGGTGGTTCAAACCCAGCGCGCCCGAGGCGAAGAAGGAGAACAGGTCCAGGTAGGCCTCGCCGGTCAGCGCGTCGACCAAGCGCGAGCCCTGGGAAGCCGCCAGGTCCGCCACCAGGCCGAACCCGTCGGCCAGCATGGCCGCGCTCAGGGCGGGGTGGACGTCGGCGGCCGTCAGCGGCGGCCGGAGGAGTTGGGTCATGGCTGAATGGTACCGGCAAATCTGCGGCAGAACCAATAAATTGCCGACAATTTTACGGCCTTTGTTGGTGTGTGCCGGAAGAAGTACTGTCGGATGGGCGGCTACTGCGGGAACGGCGGCTCAGCCCCGGGCGCGGCGACCGGCAGCGGACGGTCCGCGAAGTAGGTCTGCAAGACCACTGTGGTTCGGGTCCGGACCCCCAAGGTGTTCTGAAGCTGCCGGATCAACCGCTCCAACTGCTGCGGCCCGGCCACCCGGACGCACAGGATGTAGGCCGCGTCCCCCGCCACCGAATGGCAGGCCTCAACCTCGTCGAACGCCTTCAGCAGTTCGGGCGCCCGGTCCGGCTGGGCTGGATCGAGCGGGCTGACCTCGACAAAGGCGGCCAGAGGCAACCCCACCGCCTCCGCGCAGATCGAGGCCCGGTAGCCGGTGACAACGCCGCGCTTCTCCAGGCGCCTCACCCGGGCTTGGACCGCGGACACGGACAGGCCGGCCTCGCCCGCCAGGGCGGCCAGGGTGACGCGGGCGTCGGCTTGCAGCGCGCGGACGATGACGGCAT
>JAIROU010000300.1 GCA_031257375.1 Bifidobacteriaceae bacterium | reverse complement strand
TCCAGCGGAGGAACAGCCTCACACAACCAGCCGGTCGTGATGAAACTGGAAAAAGCTCCCAGCTGACAGTGGCAACTTCCCAACGATCAACCCGGCAAGAAACATCCGATCACAGACACTACGCCGACAACTGGACCGCGCTGACCAAGAAGACGGCGGGGACTGAGCTGTTCCGGGACGCGTCCGGGAACCTGCTGGGGCAGAACACCCTGGCGACGAAGCTGGACGGGGACTGGTTCGTCACCGACGCGCTCGGCTCGGTCTACGCCGCGGCGTCCAAGTCCGGGTCGTGCGTCCACGATGAGACCTCCTACAGCGACTGGGGGATCCAACTCGATGAGACCGACCTACTGGTCGCCTACAGCGGGGAGCTGCGCGACCCGACCCAAAACGGGCTGGTCTCCTTCCACGCCCGCACCTACCAGCCGGCCTACGCGCTGTGGCTCCAACCAGACCCGTTCAAAGGCGTCCTGGAAGTCCCCGGCTCTACCCGCGCCTACACCTATGTGCTGCTCAACCCCCTCACCATGGACGAGTTCTACGGCTACTGGGGATGGAAATCGATCCTCGGCGCCGTCACCGGAGCGGTGATCGGAGCGGTCGCGGTGGTCGCGGTGGCGGCGGTTTGCGTCGGCACGGTCGGGGTGGGGTGCGTGGTCGCGGCGGCGGTGGGCGCCGCGGTGGGCGCGGGGATCGGCGGCTACGCCGGGGCGCGCTCCGAGGGCGCCAGCCGCTTCAGCGCCGCGGGTTTCGGCCTCAAAGCGGCAAGCGTCACAGCCGGGCTGGGCCTGGCAGCGGTCGGCGGCGCCATGATGGGCGCCGGCGCGGCAGCGGGCGGCGGGGCGTTCGCGCTGGCTAGCGGCGGCACGTGGGGCGCCGGCTCAGCCGCCACCATCACCCAAGGCGCTGCCGTGGCCTTGGGCGGGGTCGGAGCCGCATGGGCCAGCGGCCGCGCCGAAGTCGCCTACTCAAAAGCCGACCGCAGCGGCAGCGGGGGCGGGGGCCGCGCTAGGGACACTAGGAAGCTGTCGAACTCAGAGGCAGAGTCGGTTGTGCGGCAGAACGGCTATCGTGACGTTCATGACATCAAATACGAGTTCTTCGGGAAGCGGGCTGACATCAGCAAATGGGACCTGCATCTCGATAAGAAGACGGGAGAGGTCTTGTTGGTGCCAGTTCGGGGCGGCACACCCACATCTACGGGCATGTTTTTCCATCCCTAACTTGTGGTTAGAGCGATGCTTAGGACTGTAGTCGAGTTCGCGGTGGAGGCGAGTCGGCTGGATTTTGGCCTGGTTGGGGCGACGGTGGGCGTGGAACCTACGGTCGCGCTGCGTGGAGGGCCGGGCGGGGTTGATCGTTGGGTTTTAGGTGTTGAAAGGCGGGTGGCGCGGCCGGGTTTGCCGGGCGCTCGCGGTGCGGTGATGGTCCAGCTGGCTGAGCTGGCTGCGGTTCTGGCTCCTGCGGCGGACGGAATCGTTGCCTTTTGCGCGTCCCGCCAGGCGAGGGCGTCGTTCCGGGTGTGGGTGGACTCGGACACCGAGGATCTACCGGTTGCCGGTTTGACGCACGAATTCTGCGCGCTGGCGGCCCGGCTGGGGGCAGAGATCAGATTCGAGTTGGCCACCGGGCCTGGGAACGACGCGTCAAGCGGGCGACTAGGTGACGGCGCTGACCTGGAGGGTGGCGGATCCAGCACGCCGCGGCTGCCGAACGCTGAGGCGGACGCGATGATCAGGTCGGGCCGCTTGGTCTTCCGGCCGCCGCCGCCGCACCGTCATTTCGGGCCGGTTGGGCAGGGCGGGCGGATCGCGGTGCTGGCCGGGCGGGCGCCTTTTGCCGCGCCGGGGCGCGGGGCGGAGGACAGTCTCATGTGGGATCTTGCGGTTCGCCTGGCGGAGTCGCAGGTGGGGGATTTGGGGTGGGCGCCGGGGCCAATCGGGTTGGACGGCAGTTACGAGATGATGGGCCGGGCCGGCGCCCGGTTCCGGTTTGCGGCCTCTGACGCGGGAGGACACGCGGCGGTCGCGGCGGCTGACTGCAGGATTGGCCTTGACATCGAGTTGGCGGGGCGCGTGTTCAGCCCCGGCTTGGTCGAACGGTTCGCGCCGAACGAGCGGGATTACATCTTCGGCGCGGACGCCGATGCGGCATTGGGTGGCGCCGCGGCCCACGCCGGGCCGCCGTGGCAGGTGTTACCGCCCGGCGTCGGCGCGCGCGCCGTTGAGGTCTGGGCGAAAAAGCAGGCATGGATGGTGTGGAAGGGGGCGTGGCCGAGCGGGGGTTTGGCCGGTTTCAGTGTCGTGGACGGCAGTGAGTTGGGAGTCCGTTTCTGGCCGGTGGCTTTCGCGGAGGCACACGGTTTGGTCGGCTGGGTGTGCGCGGGCGACGGCGCCGCCAGAGGCGTCGAGGCGGTCTGGGTGGGAGAGGTGGCACGTCGGTGATCAAAACAGTGGTGTCGTTCAGGGTGGCCGGCGACCTGGTGGATTGTCGCGAGCTTGACCACCTGACCGGTCTGGCGTCGAGCGCCGCCGCCGATGAAGGGAGCCGCCATCTCCGCCCAGTGTCTTCGGAGGCGTGGACGGTCGAGGCCGGCCCCTTAATCACCGGGCTGGGCGGCGCGTCATCCAGCGGCCTCGAAGGCCTGCTGCGACAGCTAGCGGGAATCCTTGACGGCTCCGCCGACCTGATCCGCGCCTACTGCGCCGCGCACGACCTGGCGGCGGTCTTCGAGATCTGGATCCAGTCCTCGGACGGCGCGCTCCCCAGCCTAGTGGTGACGCCCGAGTTCGCTCAGCTCGCCTCCAGCGTTGGGGCAGATATCGACATCGACATCTGCCCCTGGCTCGGGGATGAGTGGCGCCCCGACCGCTGACGCTGACTTCGGCCGGGCGGATTTGGGGATCGCGCGGATGGGTTCATGGTTTGCGGGTTGGGCGGGTGAACGAGCCAGCCCAAAAACGAGATCATACCGCGCGCCTACCGGCATCCGAGAAGCTCAAACAGCGGCCGCGCGGGCTACCGGCGGCTCTTGAGGGATCGCGGCTCCCCGACTTCACTGTCTGGTCCGGGCCAGCGAGCCCCAAGCGGGAGCGGGTCCGGTTGGGGGGCGTCGCCGACTATGCTTGAACCAACAACGGCAGGCAGAGTTACCTTTACCGCCCTGGGGCACGCCTTTGACGAGGTACTACTTGGAGGCGGGAACACCGCCGGGCCGCTGGCTTGGCGGCGGCCTGGCCGGGCTGAGCGAGGGCGGTTTGCGGGCGGGCGGCGAGGTGTCGCATCTGCACATGGAGAGGTTGTTCGGCGCCGGGGCGGACCCGGTGAGCGGCGCGAGGTTGGGCGGCGGGTTTCCCCGCTACCGCAGCGCTGCGGAGCGGATCGGCGCCCGTGTGGCGCGCCTCGACTCGGCTTTGGGCGCGGCGGAGCGGGGCGCGGCGGTGGCGCGGATCGAGGGCGAGGAGATGGCGAAGAAGCAGCGCCGGGCGGTGGTGGGCTACGACTTCACTTTTTCGGTTCCCAAGTCGGTGTCTGCGTTGTGGGCGGTCGCGGACGCGGGCACCCAGGAGTTGATCGCCGCCGCTCACCACGCCGCCGTGATCGAGGTTCTTGGGTTCTTGGAGCGCCGGGTCGCGGAGACCAGGACCGGCGCGAAGAACCCTGCCACTGGCGCGGTCGAGCAGGCGCCGGTGCGGGGCTTGGTGGCGGCGTGCTTCGACCATTGGGACTCCCGCGCCGGGGATCCCCAATTGCACAGCCACCTGGCCATTTCAGCGAAGGCGGAGACGGTGGCGGACGTCCGGTGGCGGGCTTTGGACGGCCGGCCCATGCACGCCGCCGTGGTGGCTGTGTCGGAGTTGTACAACGCGGTGTTGGCCGACCGGATCGCCGGGAGCTTCGGCCTGGCCTGGGGGCGCCGCGAGCGGGGCCGGGACCGGAACGCCGGCTTCGAGTTGGCGGCGGTGCCCGAGGAGTTGTGCCGGGAGTTCTCTTCCCGGTCCCGGCAGATAGACGAGTCCGCGGAGCGGCTGATCACGGGCTACCGGGAACGGCACGGCCGCGATCCGTCCCCCCGGGCCGCGATCCGGATGCGGCAGCACGCGACCCTGGCGCCCAGGCCCAGCAAACAGGTCCGACCGCTCGCTCAGATGGCGGACGAGTGGCGCGAGCGGGCCGGGCGGGCGCTGGGCTGCGACGCAGCCGCCTGGGCGCGCGAAGTCGTCGCGGCTGGCCTCCCGGCGCCGATGCTCAGGGCCGATGACGTGCCCTTGGGCTTGGTGGAGCAGATCGGCGTCGCGGTGATGGGGGCGGTGGGCGACAGGCGGGCGACGTGGCGGCGGTGGAACCTGCACGCCGAAGCCACCCGCCAGACGATGCATTGGCGGTTCCAGACCCTCCAGGACCGCGAGACGGTGCTCGACGCGATCACCGACGCTGCCGAACGTGCCTCGGTCGGCGTCACACCCGCCCCAGCCGTGACACCGGCGGAGTTCCGACGCGGGGACGGCTCGACTCGGCTTCGGCCGGTGGGGTCGACGGTGTTCACGTCCCAAGCCTTGTGGGACGCGGAGGAACGCCTCCTCGCCCTCGCCAACCGCACAGGCGCGCGAGGCGTCGACCTGGCCGTCCTGGACGCGGTCATCGAGCACCATGACGGGCCGGGCCTGGCGGTGTCTCCGGACCAGGCCGAGGCGCTGACCGCTATCGCCGCCTCGAACCTGAGCGTGGACCTGCTGGTGGGCCCCGCCGGGGCGGGGAAGACCACCACGCTGCGGACGCTGCGCCGCGCTTGGGAGCACGCCCACGGCCCCGGAACCGTCACCGGGCTCGCCCCGTCCGCGGCGGCAGCCGAAGTCCTCGCGCGGGAACTCGGCATCCGAACCGAGAACACCGCCAAATGGGCCAGCGACCACCAACACGGCCGGGCCGGGTCCAGACCCGGCGGGCTGGTCATCATCGACGAGGCCACAATGTGCGGGACCCTGACCCTTGAGCGGATCTGCCAAGCCGCCGCCCAAGCCGGAGCCAAGGTCCTGCTCGTCGGGGACCCAGCCCAACTCCAATCGGTCGAAGCCGGGGGCGCGTTCGCTCTCCTCGCCGCGCAGCGCGACGACACCTCGGAACTGGCAGACATCCACCGGTTCGCCAACGACTGGGAGAAACTCGCCTCCCTCGACCTGCGCCACGGCCACCCCGAGGCCATCGACACATACATCGCGCACGGCCGCGTCAAGGAAGGCGATGCCGAGCAGGTCACCGAGGCCGCCTACCAAGCCTGGCTGCGCGACACCGACGCCGGCAGAACCTCCGTCCTCATCGCGGAGACCAGGGCGACCGTCACCGCGTTGAACCAGCGCGCCCGCCGGCACCGTGTCACCACAGGCCAAGTCGATCCGTCCAGGTCGGTGGCACTCGAAGACGGCTCCCGCGCGTCAAGAGGCGACATCGTCACCACCCGCAGGAACGACCGGCGGCTCATCGCCGGGAGGACCGGCTGGGTGCGCAACGGCGACCAGTGGACGGTCACCCGCGTCCACCAGGACGGGTCGCTGACCGTGCGCCGGCTCGGACGCCGCGCCGGCGGCGCCGTGATCCTCCCCGCCGCCTATGTCGCCGGAAACCTGGATCTCGGTTACGCGACCACCGTCCACCGGTCGCAAGGCGTCACAGTCGACACCGCCCACGCGATCATCACCCCCGCCGCGACCAGGGAACTCCTCTACGTCGCCATGACCAGGGGCCGCCAATCCAACACGGCCTACGTTGCCACCGACCAGCCGGATCCCCTCCACGACGCCCCCGCCTTCGGCGCGGCGGCCGCCACCGGGAGGTCTGTGCTCGGGAACGCCTTGAGCGCGGTCGCCGCCGAACCGTCCGCGCACCAAGCAGCCGCCCGGGAGCGGGAAGCCTGGCACGGCATCGGGCAACTGGCCGCCGAGTACGAGGCCATCGCCAACGCCGCCGGCCGCGCCCACTACGCCAACCTGATCTCCAACTCCGGCCTCGGCGTCGAAGCGGCAGAGCAAGTCACCGCCAACCCCCATTCCCCGGCGCTCGTGAGGGAACTGCGCCGCATCGACGCCGCCGGAGCCAACACGCACGGCCTGCTCGGACGCGCCGCGCCGCACGTCGAACGAGCCGAGAACCCCGCCGCCGCGCTCACCAGGATCGCCGCCACCACCAAACCAGGCAGAGGCGGCCCCAACACGTCCCGGCCGCGCCTGATCGCCGGGCTCATCCCCGAAGCCAACCACCCCATGGCCGCCGACATGCGCGCAGCGTTGGACCAACGCGCCGCGCTCATCCGCGACCGCGCGGGCCAGCTCGCGCAGAAGGCCATCGAGGGCCGCGAACCCTGGCTGCGCGAACTCGGCCCGGTCCCCGGTGACCGCGACCGGGCGCGCCAGTGGCGGGCCCGCGCCGCCACCATCGCCGCCTACCGTGACCGGTGGAACCACACCGGACCTGAAGCCATCCGCCCGAACCCTGCGAGCCAGCAAGAACGCATCGACGCTGCCCGCGCCCGCCGGGCGTTACCGCCGGTGCCTGTATCCGGTCACTTTGTGCCGCCGGCACGCCAAGCGGGCTTGGGTTTGGCGTTGTGACCACCAGCTACGGCTGTGGCGCACGCGGCGCACAGTCCGATGGCGTTGGTCGGCGCTTCGACCCTGGCGAGGCAGCGCAGGCACCGATCCCCCCGGAACTCGACTTGAGGCGTTCCCCCGACTACCGGGCTTGCTGCCCCCGGGTACACGTCCGCGTGCCGGCTGCGCAAGCGCGGGTGCCGCCGACTGATGGCCCCGTGAAGCTTCGACGGTGTGCGCTGGGGCGAGGTCATGCGGGCAGATAGCCATTCGATGGCCTCGCGATAGCCCGCTTTGGTCGTCCGTTCCGATAGGAAGAGGTCCGGGCCAACGGCGGCGATTCCGGCGCTGGCGAGGTCGACGGCCGCGAAGTCGTCCACATCGTCGGTGACAAGGAACAGCGCGTCGGCCGCG
>JAIROU010000288.1 GCA_031257375.1 Bifidobacteriaceae bacterium | reverse complement strand
GTACGACCGCCTCGCGATCATCCAAGAGCCCGTCAAGAAAATGAAGCAGGCTGCCGAAGCGCTCAAACTCCAAATCCCAGAGACCATCACGTGGTAGGAAAACCAGCCGGGAACTATGGATTACATCTTGGGCCGGATGGAGGCCGGGCTCGACCAGGCGGCGGCCATCAAGGAGGCCCAAGAACAGGGCTACGCCGAGGCCGACCCGAGCGCCGACATCGGCGGCGGCGACGTCCGGCTGAAGGTCGCCATCTTGGCCAACGAGCTGCTGGGGGCAAATCTGGCCGCCGCCGACGTGCCGACCGAGGGCATCACCGGCATCACCGCCGAGTCGATCGCCGAGGCCGCCGCCCAGGGCAAGCGCTGGAAGCTGATCGGCCGGGGCGCGCGCCAGCCGGACGGCTCGGTCACCGCCCAGGTGGCGTCGGCCATGTTGGACGCCGACCACTCGCTGGCCGGCGTCTCCGGCGCCACCAACGCGGTCGCGTTCGACACCAAGTACCTCGGCCGGGTGACCATCTCCGGACCCGGCGCCGGCAGGACCCAGACCGCTTACGCGCTGCTCAGCGACATCATCGCGATGAACGCGGCGGCGGGCGCCTAGTAGACTTCTAGGTCGCCGCGTCAAGACCTACAAAGGAGCACAAAACACCATGGGTGACATGAGCAAGCCGAATATCGCCATCGTCGGGGCCGCCGGGGTCGTGGGGTCCACCTTCCGCGCCGTGCTGGAAGAACTGTCCTTCCCCTACGGCCAGGTCCGCATGCTGGAGCGGGCCGAATTGGCCGGGCAGTCGCTGCCCTTCGACGGCCGCGAATGGGTGATGGAGGAGTTGACCGAGCACTCCTTCGACCGGGGCGACATCGACATCGCGCTGTTCTCGGCCGGCGGCGGGACCTCGGCCAAGTTCGCGCCGATCGCCGCCGCGCACGGCACGATCGTGGTTGACAACTCGTCCCAGTGGCGGATGGATCCCGGCTGCCCGCTGGTCGTGCCGGAGGTCAACCCGCAGGCGGTCCACGACCGGCCGAAGGGGATCATCGCCAATCCGAACTGCTCCACCATCCAGGCGGTCGTGGCCCTGGGGCCGCTGCGGGACGCCTTCGGCATCAAGCGGGTCGTCTACTCGACCTACCAGGCCGTCTCCGGCTCCGGCGTGAAAGGCCTGCGCGACCTGGAGGAGGGCATCAGAGGCAACGACCTGCTGGGCGCCTACCCGCACCCGATCGCCTTCAACGTGCTGCCGCAGATCGACGTCTTCGAGGACAACGGCTACACCAAAGAAGAGATGAAGATGATCAACGAGACCCACAAGATCCTCGGCGATTACTCCATCAAGGTGACCGCGACCACGGTCCGCGTGCCGGTCTACTACGCCCACTCGGAGTCGATCAATGTCGAGTTCGAGCGCCCGTTCGGCGACATCGCCGAGGTCCGCGAGGTTTTGGCGGCCGCGCCGGGGATCATAGTCCAGGACGACCCGGCCAACTCGGTCTACCCACTGCCGCGCGACGTGGCCGGCCGCAACGAGGTCTACGTCGGCCGTTTGCGCCGCGACTTCTCGGTCGACTCGGGCGTCAACTTCTGGAACGTGGCCGACAACACCCGCAAGGGCGCGGCCACCAACGCCGTCCAGATCGCCCAGCTGCTGCTCGGATGAAGGTCGTCAAGTTCGGCGGCTCCAGCCTGGCCGACGCGGCCCAGATCGGCAAGGCCCTGGCCATCGTGGCGGCCGAGCCGGAGCGCCGCTTCGTGGTCGCCTCGGCGCCCGGCAAGCGGTCCGCCGATGACGTCAAGGTCACCGACCTGCTCTACCGCCTGCAAGCGGAGCCCGATGCCGACCGCCCGGCAACGCTCGCCCGGTTGCGCGACCGCTTCGGCGGCATCGTGAACGACCTTGGGGTCGCTTTGGATCTGGGCGCCGAGTTCGCCCTGATCGAGCGCCAGCTGACGCTCGGCGCCGGGCCGGACTATTTCGCCAGCCGCGGCGAGTACCTGAACTCCAAGATCATCGCCGCCAAACTGGGCTGGCCGTTCGTGGACGCCGCCGAGGTCGTCCGCTTCGACGCCGCAGGCCAGTTGCTGCCCGAGCCGACCGATGCCGCCCTGGCGGCGGCGCTGGGCGGGCTCGACCGCGCCGTGGTGCCCGGCTTCTACGGGGCCGGGCCTGACGGCCGGGTCAAGACTTTCACGCGCGGCGGCTCGGACATCACCGGCGCCCTGGTCGCCCGCGCCGTCCGGGCCGACGTCTACGAGAATTGGACGGACGTGTCCGGGGTGCTGATGGCCGATCCCAGGGTGGTCGAGGCGCCCGCCCCGATCCGCTTGATCTCCTACGCCGACCTGCGCCGCCTGGCGGCCATGGGCGCCTCGGTCTTGCACGAGGCGGCGGTCGAGCCGGTCCGGCTGGCGGGCATCCCGATCAACGTCCGCAACACCAACCGCCCGGCCGACCAGGGCACCTGGATCCAGGCCGAGGCGCCGGCCCCGGCCCCGGGCGCCGCGCCCATCGTGGGTCTGGCCGGAAAGGTCGGCTTCGCCCTCATCGGCGTCGTCGAATCGGGCGCCCGGCCGAGCCAGGAGGTCGCCGCGGCCATGGCGCGCGCCCTGGCCGGGGCGGGCGTCAAAGTGCGCTTCCAGGCCGCCCAGGACGGCCTGCGGGTGGTGGCCGTCGACTCCGACCGCTACGAAGACGCCGTCCGCGCCATGTACCGGGCGCTTGTCGCGGACTACCAGTGAGGCTTTGCCTTCATCAAATCGGAGGATCCCTGCCGGACTGTCGGCCAGCCGACCTAGGCTGGAGTCTAGCCCGTGCCACGAGGCCGCAAGCTGCGGCTCCAGCCGAACGAAAGGAGCAACCCCATGTCGGTGGCGCCACTTGAAGAAGGGAGTCAACTCACGCTCGACGATGAACTGTTCTGCCAACCAACACGACCTGGCCGCCGGACGCAGGGCGGTGTGGCGACAACCTCTGCCGTGGTCTCGGCCCATGTCTCCGGTAACGCTGACGTGTTTCCTCAGGTGCTTGCGCTTCACGTGCCCCGGGGCGCCGCGATTGCGGACGTCACATACGGCAACGGCGTCTTCTGGAAGCATGTGGACACATCCGATTACACGTTGCTGGCGACGGATCTGGCCACCGGAACGGATTGCCGAGACCTGCCCTACGAAGATGGCGCCCTAGACTGCGTGGTCCTGGATCCTCCCTATGCGGAGGGGCTGCTCAGAGACACCGTCGAGCACAAGGCGGGGGGAGGCTCCCACTCCGCCTTCAGAGACTACTACTCGAATGGGGATGAGACCTCCGGCGATCCACGGAGCGGCTCCCCCGCGCCCAAGTGGCACGCCGCCGTCAGCGACCTCTATTTCGCGGCCGGCCGTGAAGCCTGGCGCGTCCTCAAGGATGGCGGCGTCCTAATCGTAAAGTGCCAAGACGAGGTGTCGGCCAACCGCCAATGGCTGACGCACGTCGAGGTCATCAACCAGTACGAGGCGTACGGCTTCTACACGAAGGACTTGTTCGTGGTGGTTCGGACCAACCGTCCCGTGATTTCTCGTCTGAAGACGCAAGTCCATGCCAGGAAGAACCACTCGTATTTCCTAGTCTTTGTGAAGCCTTCGCCGAGGAAGACCAAGAGCCGACGTGATCGCTGACTCCAGGGTCAAGCGCCAGAGTTGCGCCTGAAACCGTTAGCTTCTGCTCCTGCTCGCCAGGGCTCGCTCAAGCACTGAGCCAAAGTCTTCTGTGAACGGCGGGCGGGCGGGGAAGTGAATGTCCTGCATGGACTTTATGAGCAGGGCGCGTTGAGCGGGCGTGTACTTCTTCCAGCCGCTGGTCTCCAGGTCGCTGTTCAGCGCGAACACGAACCTCCATCGATCTCCAAAGGCAAAGCAGTTGACGGCCAGAATGTCGAACTCGCCGCGAAGCAGAAGGGTTGTCCCAAGCTGAGAGCCGTCCGGAAACGTCACGACTCTGCGGTCTGAGGCATCTACTTGAGCTCGCCCGAACCAAGAGTCCCCGCCATCGACGCGCTTCACCGTCTGGGTCTGCAGGCTCTTGACTTCGACAATGATCTCCTGGCCGTGATAGTTCAGCCGGCAGTCGCCCTTCCTTTTTCGGTCGTGATCGTCATCCTTGGTTGACACAATGTCGGTTCGCTCTGCTAAACACAGGCGGCGGAACTTCATTTCTGCCGCGTATCCGAGCATCATCCCTCGCAGGGATGGGTTCTCGGCCACCAGTTCCGTCAGTTCTGCCTCCGACACGTCCCACCTGTCAAGGACGCTATCGAGCCCAGCGATGGTGTTCAGCACGCGGCCAACGGAAATGTCCAGCGCCCCGGCCAGCGCGAAAAGGTCATGGACGTGGAGCTGTCTTTCGCCGGTCTCCATCTTCGAGACAAGCGACTGAGGCTGGCCCAGACGGACTGACAGGGCGGCTTGTGTGATACCCGCCCGCTTACGAAGAAGCCGCACAGCCTCCGCGCCCCGGGCCTCCAAGTCCACGCCAGAAGTCTTTGGCCTCAGGGCAAATATCCCAAATCGGGATCGCGCGCTGCGCCAAGCGACACCGCGTTCCAGGTGGCGGGTCCGGCCGCCCGGGGCGGTCTGGTCAGCCCAGGGCGGCCGTCAGGGCCGGCGCCAGGGCGTAGAGGTCGCCGGTCAAGATGTAGTCGGACTGGGACGCGATGGGGGCGTCCGGGTCGGTGTTGATCGAGACCACCAGCTGCGAGTCCCGGCACCCGGCCATGTGCTGCAGCTGGCCGGAGATGCCCACCGCCAGGTAGAGCCGGGGTGAGATCTGTTGTCCGGAGATGCCGATGTAGCGGTCGCGGGGCAGCCAGTCCAGGCCTTCCGCGAGCGGCCGGGAGCAGCCCAGCTCCGCTTTCAGGGCGGCCGCCAGGGCCTCGATGACTGGCAGATCGGCCTGGGCTTTGAGGCCTCGGCCGACCGCCACCACCCGCGCGGCCGAGCCCAAGTCGGCCGCCGCCCGGCCCGGGCGCAGACCGGTGACTTCGACGGCGGCGGGGTTGGCGGAGACTTGTTCGACGGTCGCGCCGCCGCCCCCGGCCAGCGGCGCGCCGCCGTCCGCCGCGATGGCGACCGGCCCGTCATAGCGGCGGGTCTCCAGGGCCAGGCCGCCCACCAGGCCGCGCGTGACCTGCCCGGGGGCGATCTCGACCGGGGCCGTCACGACCGGCGCCGCGATGGCCGCCGCGACCGCGCCGAGCAGGGCGCGCTCAGCCGGGCCGCGCCCGGCGAGCACCGTCCCCGGATCGGCCGCCACCAGCTTGGCCACGTCGGCGGCGAAGGCCTCGGCCGCCTTGCCGCCCGGCTCCCCCAGCCAAACCACTCGGTCAACGCCGGGCGCGGCCGCCGCCTGGGCCAGGTCGGCGCCGCCGACCACCACGGCCACGACCGGGCCGCCCAGCTCGACGGCGGCGGCCACCAGTTTCGACACGCCGGCGTTGCCGGCCACCAGAACATATGTGCTCATCAAAACCCTCCTTAGGCAAGCGCGCCGGCGGCGCGCAGTGCGTCGACCAACTCGGCGGCGGCCGCCGCCGGATCGGAAGTGTCGATGACGACGCCCTTGCGGGCCGGGCCACCGAGCTTGGCCCGAGACGTCACGGCGCCCTCGGACAGGGCCGTCAAGCCCAAATCGGCCAACGACTTGACCGTCACCGGCTTCTTGCCGGCCCCCAGCACGTCCTTCATCCCGGGCGCTTTGGTCTTGACGGCTTCGCTGGTCAGCGCGATGACGACGGGCAGGGCCGCGCTGATCGACTGGACGCCCTCGGGCGCCAGCCGCTCGACGGCGACCGACCCGCCCGCCAGCGCCACCGAGTCCACGTCCGCCAACACCGGCCAGCCCAGCCGGCCGGCCACCACGGCCGGGACCATCCGGGCGCCGACATCGACCGAGGAGTCTCCCGCCAGCACCAACCCGACGTCCCCGAGCGCGGCCACGGCGGCCGCGATCGCCTGGGCGGTCCGCGCCGAACCGGCCTCCTCCAGCTCCGGGTCGGAGACGACGACGACCTCGTCCAAACCCCGGGCCAGGGCGGACTTGGTGGCGACCGGCCGGGCGGCCGCCTCCCCGCCGACCGACACGCCGACCAAAGCCGCCCCCGCGGCATCGGCCAACTGCCGCCCACACTGGATGGCGACGGCATCGTAATCGCTGACGGCGGCCTTGGCGCGGCTGAAGTCGACGCTCCCGTCGGCGCCCACCGTCGCCTCTTGGGGGTCCGGCGCCCACTTGTGCAACACGACTATTCTCATCGGATTTCCTTTCACCTGAGGTAGTGGCGGGCGATCACGAGGCGCTGGATCTCCGACGTGCCCTCGTAGATCTCGGTGATCTTGGCGTCGCGGTAGGCCCGCTCGACCGGGTAGGCCTCGGTGTAGCCGACGCCGCCGTGAACCTGGATGGCCTTGCCGGTGACGCGGGTGGCCATCTCGCCGCAGAACAGCTTCGCCATCGCGGCCGCCTGGCCGTGAGGCTCGCCGCGGCTCTCCAGATCGGCCGCCCGGTAGACCAGCGCCCGCCCGGCGGCGATATCCACCGCCATGTCAGCGATCAGCCATTGGATGGCTTGGAGGGCGGCGATCGGCCGGCCGAATTGGACCCGCTCTTTGGCGTACTTGCAGGCCGCCTCGAAGGCGCCCTGGGCGATGCCGACCGCCTGGGCGGCGATCCCGGTGCGGCCGCCGTCGAGGATCTGCATGGCGATCTTGAAGCCGGCGCCCTCCTGGCCGAGCAGGTTGGCGGCCGGGATGCGGCACCCGGTGAAGGCCAACGGGGTGGTGGACGAGCCGCGGATGCCCATTTTCCGCTCCGGCTCCAGGATCTCGAAGCCCGGGCGGCCGCGCTCCACGATGAAGGCCGAGATGCCCTTGACGCCGGGGGCGTCGGTGCTGCGGGCCATGATCACAAAAGTCTTGGCGAAGCCGCCGTTGGTGATGAAGATCTTCTGCCCGTTGAGGACGAACTCGTCGCTGTCGCGGACGGCCGTGGTGGCGAGGCTGGAGGCGTCCGAGCCGGCGTTCGGCTCGGTCAGGCCGAAAGCGCCGACGGCCTCGCCGCTGGCCAGGTCAGGCAGGTACTTCCGCTTTTGATCCTCAGTGCCGTGATGCGCAATGGCCCAGGTGCAGAGCGAGGAATGGGCCTCGACCAGCACGCCGTGGGTGGCGCAGACGCGGGACAGCTCTTCGATGGCGATGGCGTAGCTGAGCGCGTCCAGGCCGGCCCCGCCGTACTCCTCGGGGATGAGCATGCCCAGCAGCCCGGCCTCGGCCAGCTTCCCGATGGACTCGAGCGGGGGGCGGTGGTTCTGGTCGATCTCGGCCGCGATCGGGGCGATCTCGGCCTCGGCGAACTCGCGCACGGAGTCCCGCGTCAGGACTTGTTCGTCTGTCAGTTGGAACGGCATTGGTCTCTCCAATTGTCGGTGATTGGTCTGGCTGGTCGGATCGCGCCGGTCACTCGCCCGCCCTGGGCAGGCCGATGAACCGCCTCAGGTCGGCGCCGATGGCATAGGACTCCGGGATCTCGCGGTCGTTGACGACCCAGTCGTGCCACATGCCGTGGAAGACGTGGCAGCGCACGTCCACGCCCTGCCGGTGGGCCTTGCTGGCGGTCTCCAAGGAGTCGGACAGCATGACCTCGGACTCGCCGGCGGCGAAGTACAGGGGCGGGAAACCGGTCCAGTCGCCCCGGAAGGGGGACAGCTCCGGGTTCATGACCTCGGCCTTGGTGGCGAACAGATTCACGTAGTCGGGCGAGATCCCGCCCTTGAAGAGCGGGTCGGTGAAGGCGTTGGCCTTGTGCGCGGGCAGTTCGAAGGTGCAGTCCAGCGCTCCCGAGAGAAAGGCCATCCAGCCCGGCAGGGGGCGGCCCAGCCGCTTGAACCGCATGCACAGGCCAGCCGTCAGGGTGGCGCCGGCCGAGTCCCCCAAGGTGATGATGTTCTCCGGGGCGACCCCTAGGTCGCCGGTCAGGTGGTCCCAACCGGCCTGCACGTCCTCAAGGTTGGCCGGCCACTTGTGGTCCGGGGCCAGGCGGTATTCGGTGGCGTAGACGGGCAGTTCCATCTCGCGCAGCGCCCACAGGGCGATCGCCCGGCAGTATTGGCCGTTGCCGCGCACGAAGCCGCCGCCGTGGACGTAGTAAACGACCCTCGGGTCGTTTGGATGCTTGGGCTCGGCCGGGCGGTAGTGGAATAAGGCCTGGCCGCTGGCCGGGACCAGGCCGTCGTGACGGACCACGCCATCCGGGGTGGAGTCATCGATGCAGTCCAGGACCACGCCGGGGCGCATCGGATACTCCTCGGCCCGTTTCAGCGCCGCCGGCAGGCCGATGTTGACCGCGTAGGCGGACGGCTCCTGGCTGGCGTAAGTGAGCCACGGCTCATCCAGGAACGGCTGCACAATCTCGCTGGCCGTCATGTCAGTTCCTTTCTTCGGACGGTTCTGGTTCTTCGGCCGGGATTGGGGGCAGGCCGATGAACTCCCTGAGGTGGGCGCCGACCGCGTGAGACTCCGGCATTTCGGGGTGGTCCGTGACCCAGTCGTGCCACAGGCCGTTGAAGACGTGGCAGCGCACGTCGACGCCGTGGCGGTGGGCCTTGTGGGCGCTCTCCAACGAGTCGGACAGCAGGACCTCGGACTCCCCGGCGCAGAAGTAGAGCGGCGGGAACCCGCTCCAGTCGCCCCGGAAGGGCGACATCTCCGGGTCGAGCACGGCCTCGCGGGAGGCCCAAATGTCGACCGACTCGCGCGGCAGGCCGCCGGGGAACAGCGGGTCGGCGTCGGCGTTGGCGGCGTGCGAGGGCAGCGTCAAGGTGAAGTCCAAGGCCGGCGAGAGGAAGGCCATCGCCCCCGGCAGCGGCTTGCCCAGCCGTTTCAGCCGCATGGCCAGCGCGGCCGTCAAGGTGCCCCCGGCCGAGTCGCCGATGGTGATGATGTCCTCGGGCGCGAAGCCCAGATCCTCGGTCAAGTGGTTCCAGGCCGCCTCCAGATCGTCCAGGTTGGCCGGCCACTTGCGCTCCGGCGCCATCGAGTACTCGACCGTGTAGACCGGCAGCCCTGTATGGCGCAGCGCCCACAGGCCCATCCCGCGGCAGTACTTGCCGTTGCCCCGCACGAAGCCGCCGCCGTGGACGTAGTAAACGACCCTCGGGTCGTTTGGATGCTTGGGCTCGGCGTGGCGGTAGTGGAACAGGTTCTGCCCGCTGGCCGGGACCACGATGTCGACGCGGACCACGCCCTCGGGCGTCGAGTCGTCGAAGTAGTCGAGGCTGATGCCGGGGCCGATCGGGTATTCCTCGGCGTGTTTCAGCGCCAGGGGCAGGCCCACGTTGACGGCTTCGTCGGACGGCTGGGCGTTGTAGAAGAGCCACGGCTCGTTGAGGAATAGCTGCACAGTTTCGCTGGCCGCCATGTCATTTCCTTTCGGTGGGTTGTCGGGTCGAGTTCGGGCGGTCAACTGCCGAACCGCCGGGCGTACTCGGCCACCAGGTCGTCGCGGAAGTCGGGATGGGCGATGCCGATCAAGGCTTCGGCCCGCTGTCGCAGGGTCAGCCCCCACAGGTGGGCGATCCCGTGCTCGGTGACGACGTACTCGACGTCCTCGCGCATGGTGCTGACGGCCGAGCCTTGGTCGATGAACGGCACGATCTTGGAGATCCGGCCGCCCTGGGCGGTGGACGGGCAGGCGATGATCGACCGCCCGCCCCGGCTCATGGCGGCGCCGCGCACGAAGTCGGCCTGGCCGCCGATCCCGGAGATCTGCCTCAGGCCGACCGACGAGGAGACCACCTGGCCTTGCAGGTCGATCTGGACGCAGGAGTTGATCGAGACCAGGTTGTCGTTTTGCCCGATGACGCGCGGGTCGTTGACGTAGTCGACCCCGGCCATGTGGACGGTCGGGTTGTCGTCCACGAAGTCGTACAGCCGCCGCGTCCCCATCAGGAAGGTGGCGACGCTCTTACCCCGGTGCAGGGTCTTCTTGGCGTTGTTGACCACGCCCCGCTCGACCAGGTCGACCACGCCGTCGGAGAACATCTCGGAGTGGATTCCCAAGTCCTTGAACGAGCCCAACTCGCGCAGCACGGCATCGGGAATGGCGCCGATGCCGAGTTGCAGGCAGTCGCCGTCGCGGATGAGCGAGGCGCAGTTCCGGCCGATGGCGGCCTCGACCGCCGAGACGTTCGGCGGGGCCAGCTCGATGACCGGGGCGTCAACCTCGACGATGGCGTCGAGGTCGGTGACGTTGATGAAGCAGTCGCCGAGCGTCCTCGGCATCTGCGGGTTGATCTGGGCGATCACCTTCTTGGCGGCCTGGGCGGCGGCCAACGAGTAGTCCACCCCCACGCCCAGGGAGCAGTAGCCGCGCCCGTCCGGCACGGACACGTTCAACAGGGCGACATCGACCGGCAGGGCGGTCCGCAGCAACTGGGGGAATTGGTGGAAGAAGACCGGGGTGTAGTCGCCCCGGCCCTCGGCGATGGCTTTGCGCGTGGGGCCGCCGTTGAAGACGGAGTTGAGCCAGAAATGCGGTTCCAGGCCGGGCGCGCAGTAAGGCGCCCGGCCCATCGGCACCATGTGGACTATCTCGACGTCGCTGTAGGCCTCGGCGCGGGCCACCATCGCGTCGATCAGGGCGGTCGGCTCGGCGCAGGCGTGGTGGACCACCACCCGGTCGCCCGACTCGATGTGGGCCACCGCCCGCTCGGCGGTGACCAGATGCTCGCGGTAGTGCGCGCGCCAATCCATAGTGGACTCTCTTCTTCCGTTCTGGGGTCAGGGACCGGCGTCAGGCGGGACCGGCGCCGAGGGGCAGGTCAGGTGGGCCCGCCGCACCGGCGCCAGGCCGAGCAGCTGGCGGGCTTGGTCGATCAGTTCGTCGCTCACCCCGCCTTCCAAGGCCACGTCTTTGACCTCGGGGACGGCGCCCAGCAACTCGTCGCGGACCAAGTACTGCATGGAGATGTCGGCGGCCGGGCAACCGGCGCACTGGCCGTGCAGCCGCACGGTCAAGACGCCGGCGTCGAAGCCGGTGACGGTGATGGCGCCGCCGTGGAGCCGCAGGGCCGGGCGGACCCTTTGGTCGAGCAGCGCCTCGACCCGGCCGGGCGCCGGGCCGAGGGTGATGTTTTCGGGCACCGGTCAGTCTGCGATCCGGGCGATCTTCTTGGCCAGGGCCTTCTTGGCCTCCAAGTTGGCGAAGCGGCCGATCATGATCCGCTGCGCCTGCGGCGAACCGGCCCCGTGCATCGACTCGGTCTGGTAACCGACCGCCGCCGTGCCCAAGGACATGCACTCGATCAGGCGGAAAATCTTCAACCGGTTCTCGGTCGAGACGGCCGCCACCCCCTTGAGGTATTTGTCGACGATCGGCCCCAGCTTCGGGTCGCGGAAGTCTTTCTCGGACGGCGCGGTCACCATCAGGCCCCCGGCGATGTCGCTGGCCAGCCGCACTATCTCATAGGGGAACCGGGTGACGTTCTGCTTGCAGACATTGGCCAACATGAGGTTGACCAGGTAGTTGCCCGAGGCGGTCGGCTGGCCCTCGTAGGAGGCGGCCAGGCCGCAGGCCCAGAGCGTCTCGTTGAGGTGGACCATCTCGATGATCTTGTCCTTGATGTGCGAGGCCCTGGGGACGCCGTTGTAGTCGGCGGCCAGCGCCGTCGCGCCGATCAGGACGTCCGCCACGCCGGTCTTGCAGCCGCCGTAGCTCTGGCGGTGGTAACCGGCGAAGCGCTCGACCAGCATCCCGGCGAACTCGTATTCGCCGTTCAGGAAGATCCGGTCGTTCGGGACGAACACGTCATCGAACACGATCAGCGCCTCCATGCCGCCGAAGACCGGGTTGCCGGTGTCCATCGGCGAGCCCTCCAGTTTGCGGGTGTCGCAAGACTGGCGGCCGACGATCATATAGACGCCGGGGGCGTCCATCGGGATGGAGAAGGCGACGGCCCAGTCGGCGTCCGCCTCGGTCATGTTGATGGTCGGCATGACGATCATCTCGTGCGAGTTGGTCGCGCCGGTCTGGTGCGCCTTGGCGCCGCGGACCACAATCCCATCCGGGCGGCGCTCGACCACCCTCAGGTAGAGGTCCGGGTCGGCCTGTTTCGACGGCGGCAGGCCGCGATCGCCCTTCGGGTCGGTCATGGCGCCGTCGACCACCAGGTCGTTCTCCTGGATGTAGGTCAGATACTTGAGGAAGTTCTGGTGGTAGCTGGTGCCCTTGGCCTGGTCCAACTCCCAGGTGGTCGAGAAGACCGCGTTGATCGCGTCCAGGCCGACGCAGCGCTGGAAGCACGAGGCCGTCCACTGGCCCAGCAGCCGCTGCATGCGGACCTTGTTGACCAAGTCCTCGGCGCCTTGGTGGACGTGGGTGAAACGGTTGACGCGCTGGCCGGTGTACGGCGAGACGGCCGTCATCAGATCCGCGTGCTCGGGCATCTGGGCCAGCTCATAAGTGGCTTTCATGGAGTTCAGCGAGGGACGCAGGATCGGGTTGTCGACCACGTTGTCGACCTTCTCGCCGAACATATAGACCTGCAGTTTCAACTCGCGCAGGCTGCCTTCGAATTCGTCGCCGGTCTTGAGTGTCATCTGCACTACCTCCTCGTAGCTGGGGGAACCCGCCCATCTGGGGACGCTTTCAGTGGGTGGTGATGCCAATCATGTCAGACACGGCGCCCACTGTTCAGGATGGATAACGGCCGATCCCCTGGGCGTTTCGCCCAAGTTGTGGCCGATTCGGCCGTCAGGCCGGGTCGGAGCGGATGACCGACCGCAAGATGATCGAGGTGACGATGTCTTTGACGTCCGGCAGGGCCGAGATCTGCTGCCAGACCTGTTGGAGATGGTCGGCCGAACTGGCCTCGACCATCACCAGCAGGTCGAACTCGCCGGACAGCAGGTCGCACTGGACCACCTCGGGGATGCGGCGCAGTTCCGCCAGGACGTTCACCCCGCGCATCCGGTCGTTGCGGTAGACGAACAGCACCGCCCTAGTGCTGGACGGCCCGGTCTGGCCGCGCATGATGGTGTAGCCCCGGATGGTGCCGTCATGCTCCAGGTGCTCCAAACGCTGCCGCACGGCGTTGCGCGACAAGCACACCTTCCGCGCCAACTCGGCCACGGAGACGCGTGCGTTCTTCGTCAGTTCGGCGATGATCTGACGGTCAATCGAATCCAAGGTCCTGGCCATCTCAGCGGCGAGTATAGTGCCTTGGTCCCAGAGCCGGCACCAGCCAGCGCGGCGGGCCCCCTCGGAAACGGGGCCGCCCGGCCAGGGGTCCCGGATGCCGCCCCCCCCCCAGCATATTGAGAAGAAAATCACC
>JAIROU010000247.1 GCA_031257375.1 Bifidobacteriaceae bacterium | reverse complement strand
AGCCCGCTCGAGCACCGCCAATTCATCAAGTTCACCATCGACGCCATGACCGACCTGTACCGGCGCAACCGCTACGTCCGCTACGTCTCGGTCTTCCAGAACTGGCTCAAACCGGCCGGCGCCTCGCTCGACCACTTGCACAAGCAGTTGGTGGCGATCGACGAGCACGGCGCCCAGTACGAGTTGGCGCTGCCGTCTCTGCGCCAGAACCCGGAGATCTTCAACGAGCGGGCGGTCAACTACGCCGCCTACAAGAACCTGGTCATCGCCGAGAACGACCACGCCATCGCCTTCGCCGGGTTCGGGCACCGCTATCCGACGGTCGAGATCTTCTCCAAGTCGGAGGCCCCCGACCCGTGGAACCACCGGCCGGACGAGTTGGCCGGGATGTCCGACTTGTTGCACGCCATGCACGCGGCCACCGGCCCGGCCATCCCGACCAACGAGGAATGGCACACCCGCCCGGTTGACGCCCTCAACCCGACCCCCTGGCGGGTGATGCTGAAATGGCGCGTGTCGACCCTGGCCGGGTTCGAGGGGGCGACCAAGATCTACCTCAACACGATCGACCCATACGCCTTGCGCGACCTGATGGTGCCGAAACTGTTCGCCCTGCGGGCCGAGGGCCGGATCGCCCCGGAGACCCGGATCGCCACCGAGGCCTCGTGCCGTCCCAACCCGCTGCGTTACACCGTGGGCCGCGGCCCGGCGCTGTTCTGAGCGCCGCCCCGCCGACCCGGCGACCCGCCTTCCCGGCCCCCCGGCCCCGGGGCGGGGTGTCGTAGAGTCTAGTTTGTGCAATCGGTGATCTCGTCGGCCGTGCTGGCCTCGTTCGTCGGGCTGGTCGTGGCGGTGGTGGTGTTCGCGCCCTTCGTCGCCCTGGCCTACCGCCGCTACCGGCGTCTGAACGTCCGCTACGTCATCGGCTGGCTGGCCTTCTTGGTCTACTTCATGGCCCTGTGGACCTACACCCTGGCGCCCTTCCCCGAGCCCGGCCGGCACCGCTGCGCGCCAGCCCAGTTGAAGCCGTTCTTCTCCTTCCAGGACGCGCTGCAATACCCGCACTCGTCGCCCGGCGAGTTGCTGCGCAACCCGGTGCTCGCCCAGATGGCGCTGAACGTGGCGCTGTTCGTGCCGCTCGGGCTGTTCACCCGGCTGCTCTGGCGGCGCGGCGTGCTGACCGCCTTGGCGGCCGGGCTGGGCTTGTCGCTGTTTATCGAGTTCACCCAGTTGACCGGCGTGTGGGGGATCTACGGCTGCGCCTACCGGGTCTTCGACGTCGACGACCTGATGACCAACACGTCCGGCGCCCTGCTCGGGGCGGTTTTGGCGATGGTCCTGCCGCGCGGCTGGCTGACGCCCGAGGCCCAGCCCAGGGGGGAGCCGGCGCCGGTCACGGCCGGACGTCGCTTTATCGCCATGGTGGCCGATGCCGCCTGCCTCGTGGTGGTCGGCCTGGCCGGGGGCGTGGCGATCCAGCTAGCCGATCTGCGCACGGCTTGGACGGCCCCGGCCGGGCTGGCCCAGGCCGTCGCCTTCGGCCTGCCCTTCGGCGTCCAGGCCGTCTGCGTGCTGGCCTCCGGCCGCACCCTCGGCGACATCGCCACTGTGCTGCGCTTCAGCCCGGCCCGCCCGGCCTGGCTGGCCCGCCGCTTGACGCGGCTGCTGGGCGGGATCGGCGGCTTCCAGTTGCTCGGGCTGGCGCCCGACCCGTGGTCGGCGCTGCAATTCGTCTTCGCTCTGTTGGCCGTGGTCATGGCCCTGGCCGGGCGCCGCCGGCGCGGCCTGCCGGGCCTGCTCGGCCGTCAGACCCTCGAAGACGCCCGCGCCGAATCTGCTATTCCGACGCCATCGGGCCAGGCTGACACGTCCTGATCGGCATGGCTGACTGATGCGAACCCTGCTGGACGAGGCCGTCCGGGCGCTCGGGCAAATCATTGTGTTTTCAGCCCTGCCATTCGTCGTCTGGGTTTTCGCCGCGCGGAAGCGGCAGCCCTTCTGCCCGTGGATAGGCTTGAAGAAGCCTGTGGTCGCGGAGCCGGGGAGATTCGTCATCGGGATTGCGGCGTCCCTGGTTGTGGCGGCGGCCATGTCGCCAGTTCTCGACTCGCTCTGGCCGTCCGATGTGCAGCTTGCGAACGCCCGCTTCGCCGGGCAAGGCCTGGCCGCGCTGCCGGGAGCGGTCGTCTTCGCGTTCTTCGCCACGGCCCTGCCCGAAGAAGTGCTGTTTCGCGGCTTCATCGGCGCACGCCTGGGCGAACGGCTTGGCTTCGCGGCCGGCAACACCATTCAGGCGGCCTTGTTCGGGCTCTTGCACGGGGCGGCTTTGTTTGGCGCGCTCGGTCTTTGGCCGCCCCTCGCCGTTGTCGCCTTCACCGGGACGCTCGGCTGGATCATGGGCTATGTCAACCACAAGGCCGGGGGATCGATTCTTCCAAGCGTGGTCCTGCACGGTGTGGCAAATGCCTATGCCTCCGCGCTCATCATGTTCTAGCTCTCGCGCCGGCGATTTGCTATCCGCCCCCCCCCAGAGAAACGGCCACGCCGATCGGTGTCCGTTGGCGAGGCCTCCCCGGCCAAGCCACCCGCGCCGCCAGTCCCGCAGCCAGGGGCAGGCCTGTGCCGGAGTAGGCCTTTAGGTCCCTGACAGGCTCTCGGAGAGTGGGACGATTTTCTTTACAAATACCAACGTTTTGCGATGTCTTGACATTCTTGTCTGGCCGTGCCGGCCCCAGAGCGTCTCGAAAGGAGCCTGAGAATGCCATCCGCAACCGCCATCGCGCTGCTTGACCGCCTTGAGATCATTCTGGAGGCCCTGGCCGAGATGCCGCCTGCCCAGCAGACCGAGGCCGCCTTGTGCCGCGCCCTGCGTCAACGGGGCCACCGCCCCATCACCCGCCCGGAACGCCAAGCGTTGGCCGCACTCGGCCGCGAACTGGCCACCGGGTAGTCCTGGCCGCTCTCGAAGCCGGAAGCCCTGGCGGCCAGACGACCCCCGCAACGGCGGGCCGCCGGATCAGGTCAGCCGCGAGCGGTCGCGCGGCGGCGGACCAAAGCCGCGCCCAGGCCGATCAGCGCCACCGAGCCAAACCCGAACGCCCAGGTCCGGGCCGTCACGCCGGTCTCCGGCAAGATCGGCTTGCCGGCGGCCGAGGCCGTTGGGCTGGGGCTGGGGCTGGAAGAGGCGCCGCCCCCGGCCCACTCGGCCACCGCGCCGACCACGCCAGCGCCGCTAGCCGTGACGCTCAACTGGGCCGCAGCGCCGCTGGCCGGGGTGGCGTTGGTGACCGTCCAGCCCTTGAACTCCCGCCCCGCGCACTCGGTGGTCAAAGTCGCCGTCTCGCCCAGGGCGACATAGGGTCCGCCGCCTACCGGCAGGATCCGCCAGTCGGCGCGGTCGGGAGCGGCGGCCTCGGCTGTGCAGCCCTCCGGCGCCGTCGCCCGCACCAGGTTCAGCAGCCCGAACTCGCCCGCCGCCGCCTGGTTGGGGAGCGGGGCGAAAGCGCCGTCGCCGCCCAGCGCCGAGTAGGCCCAGGCGCCCCCGACCGTCCCGGCGTTGTAAAGGCGCGAGGCGCGGTCCGTCCGCACGGTCAAGTCTCCGCTGATGTCGCCCTGGTTCAGCATGCTCGCCCGCCACAGGGTCAGCGCGGCCGGCCCGGAGTTGACGATCGAGCCGGCGTTGATGAATTGCCCGGGGTCTTCCTCGTCGAGCGACCCGATCAGGGCCAGGTCGCCGCCCAGGTTGATGACGCCGTGGTTGGTCAGGTTCCGGGCGACGGTCATTTCCGAACCCTCTGAGACGGTGATCCGGCCGCTGGCCTCGTTGCGTGTGGCGCTGAGGATCAGGTAGCCGCCGCCGTCCACGGTCACGGCGCCGGAGTTGACTCCGTTGGTCATGTGCACGCTGCCGCCGTCGACGCCGATCTGGCCGCTGTTGTTCGAGTCCCACAAGATGGCGCCGCCCGTGGCCCGGACGTTGATGGAGCCCGTATTGTCCACCCCGGCCAGTTGCACGGCGGCGTCCCCGACCACCGCGATGGTCCCGGCGGCCACCCCGGCGGCGCTGGCGCCGGCGGCGGAACTCTCCGCGCCGTAGATGGACAACGAGCCCTCGACGGTCACCGTCGCCCCGGCGTCGATCTGGACAGTGCCGCCGGAGGAGTTCGACAGCCCGCCGGACTCCGTGATCGTCAGCTCGGCGCCCGCCTCGACCACCAGGCTGTCGCCGGGCTGCAGATCCCACTGCGACGTGATCTCATTGCCAGCCCCGCTGACGACGCAGGCGGCGCCGTCGCAGGCGATCGCGGCGCTGGCCGGGGCGGCCCCGCCGACCAGCGCCAGACCCGCCGCCAGGGCGCCAGCGGCCCCGAAAATCGCCAAATCGCGGGCCAGTCGCCCGCGCCCAAACCGTGTGCTCGTCATCGGACAACTCCATCTCTGACTGGGGCGGCGCCAGACGCCAACCGGGGGAACCGTGCGTCCCCACCTTACCGGAGTCTCCGGCCTGGTCAACCCCTTCCCGCGGCCCCGCCGGCGGCCGCCCGGCGAGCCAGTTGGACGGTCCCGAGGATCATCGCCGCCGCCGCCAGGCCGAGGGCCGCCCAGCCGAGGCCGTGGGCCGTCAGCCGCGCGTCCAAGGCCCAAAAGCCCAAGCCGACCGCCACGACCGGTTCCAACACCTGGGAGGCGGGCAGCGAAGCGCCGAGGTCCCCGGCGTGGAAGGCCGATTGTTGCCAGGCCGACCCGGCCACCACGCAGACCACCAGCGCGTAGCCGGGCCACGAGTGGAACAGGGACAGCAGGCCGCCATCGCCCAGGTGCGCCACCACCAGTTCGGTCAGCGGGGCGACGATGCCGTAGACCACCCCGGCCAGCGCGCCGAACGCCAGCGCTTTGACGGCGCCCTTGGCCAGCCAGCCGGTCACCCACAGCCCGGCCACCACCACCCCGCAGGCGGCGCCCGGCCAGATCCACGGCTGGGCCGCCTCCGAGACCGAGCCTTTGGACGAGTCCCCCACCACCGTGAACACGGCCAGCCCGGCCACCACCAGCAACGCCCAGCCCAGGTCCGCCCGCGCCACCCGGCGCCCGTTCCAGCGCGCCGCCAGCGGCAGGGCGAAAACCATGGACGTCACCAGGACCGGCTGAACCAGCACCACCGATCCGAAGGCCAAGGCGATGGCTTGGAGGGCGAAGCCGAGGCCGTCGCCGAAGGCGCCCGCCCACCAGACCGGCGAGCGGGCCAGCGAGGCGAACAGCCGCAGCCCGCGGCCGCGGTCCTCCGGGACGGCGGCGGCCACGTGCTGTTGCGCGACGAATGCGGCCGCGAAGCTGAAGGCCGAGGCCAGGGCTATGCCGATGGCGATCAAGTCGATTCGCAAGTCCCCGCCCATGAGCCCCGTCCCCGGTCGTCGCGCTCGTCCCAGCCGTCAGGCCGCCGGTCAACCCTCGTCGGCCGCCCCGGCCCCAGCCCCTGCTCCGGCCCCAGCCTCGGCCCCAGCCCCTGCTCCGGTCCCGGTCCCGGTCCCGGTCCCGGGGTCGGCCGCGTCCGGGCGCATGACCGAGGCGATGGCCTGGAAGCAGGGATTGTCCTCCAGGTCCTCAATGAAAACCGGGCGCCCGGCGGCATCGGCCAAGGGCACCGACCAGTTGGGGTACTCGCGGTCCGTGCCGGGCAGGTTCTGGGTCCGGCGCTCGCCCACCAGGTCGGCCAGGGAGACGCCCAGCATGACCGATGGCGTGATCTGCAAGAAACGGTGCATGGCCTTGACGATCGCCAACTCGTCATCGGACTGGTCGGCGGCCAGAAGCCCCCGCGACACCAACTTGGCGACCATCAAAGCGCGCTCGGCCCGGGCGGCCGCCCGGGCCTCCTCCAAGGGCACGTCCAACAGCCCTAGGCGGTCCCGCTCCGCGACGTGCTCGCCGGCCAGATAGGCCGAGGTCGGCGGCAGGTCGTGGGTGGTGATGGCGGTCAGGGCGAGGCGGCGGTAGGCCTGGGGGTCGAGCAGGTCGGCGCCGTCCGGGGTCTTCTCGAACCAGACGATCGAGTTGCCCAGCAGGCCCCGGGCGCCGAGGTATTCGCGCAGGCCTGGCGGCACCACGCCGAGGTCCTCCCCGACCACCACGGCGCCGGCCCGCCGCGCCTCCAGGATCAAGATCGAGACCATGGCCTCGCGGTCGTAGGCCACGTAGGTGCCGTCGCCCGGACCCATGCCCTGGGGGATCCACCACAGCCGGGTCAGGCCCAGTATGTGATCCACCCTCAGCGCCCCGGCGTGGGCCAGGACCGCTCGCAGCATGGACCGGTAGGCGGCGTAGCCGGTGGCGGCCAAGGCGTCCGGCCGCCACGGCGGCTCCGACCAGCCCTGACCGATCTGGTTGAAGTAGTCCGGCGGGGCGCCCACCTGGATGCCGGCGGCCAGGACGCGGCGGCGCGACCAGGCGTCGGCCCCTTCCGAATGGACGCCCACGGCCAGGTCCTTGACGATCCCCAAGGCCATCCCACCCTGTTTGCAGCGCTCTTGGGCGCGCGCCAACTGCTGGTCCGCGATCCATTGCAGCCAGATGTAGTAGTCGACCTCGTCGGCCTGCTCGGCCGCGAACCCGGCCGCCTCGACGCTGCCGTAGTCGACCTGATCGGCCAGCCCGGCCGCTTTCAGGGCGCTCCACAGCGCGAAGTCGCCGATGCCGGGCTGCCGGTCGGCCCGGTATTCGTCCAGGTCGGCCTGGCGGGCGGGGCTGCGCGGCACCTGGTAGAGGATTCTCAGGGCGTCGGCCTTGATCGCCCAGGAGACGTCCCGGTCCAGGTGGTCGGCATCGGCGTCGGCCGCCTTGGCCTGGGCCGCCAGGGCGTCGACGGCCGCCCGCGCCCCGGCCGGGGCCGAGGCGTATTCCTCGATCGCCTCCGGCCGGATGTAATACGGGTTCGTGAAATCGCGGGTCGTCGGCAGATACGGCGACTGCGTGAACGGCCCGACCGGCTCGCCCGCGTGGATCGGGTTGATCAGGACGAAGTCGGCGCCGTCGCGCTGGGCCAGCTCGTGGCCGAGGGTCGCCAGGTCCTCGAAGTCGCCGGTTCCCCAGGAGTCGCGCGACCGGGTCGCGTAAAGCTGGACCATAGGCCCCCAGACCGACTGCTCGCGCAGTTTGGCCGGCAGCTCCAGCCGGTCCGGGCACACCACGAGCACCCCCTCGGCAACCCGCCCGCCCTCGACTTGCACCCGCAACCGGTGCCAGCCCAGCGGCAGGTCGTTTGGCAGCTCAACATATGCCCGTATGACTTCTTGGCCGTCGATCCGGCGGCGGTCGCCTTGGTCGCCTTTGACGGCGCCCAGTTCGACCCGGCCGCCCGTGCCGTCGAGCCCGGCCGCGCTCGCCCGCCCGGTTTGCGCCGCCAGAACCGGGTCGTCGTCCAGTTCGATCCACAGCCGGGCGCGAGCTCCGGCTGGGATCGTCACCGGCGCCCAGTTCTGGGCGCCCGCCCGGACAACTGTGCTGGGCGCGATCAGTTCGCGCCAACTGCGGTCGTCAAAGCCCTCCAGCGAGCGCTGCACATCCTCGGCGGTGTCGACCTTCGCGCCCAGGGCCGTCAGCACGGCCTTGACCGTCTTGGCGGACACCCTGGTCGACTCGCCCTTCCAATTGACGTATTCGGTCGTGACGCCATATTTGCGGGCCAGTTCGGTGAGTTCGATCGTCGGGGCTGAGGATGCTCCCCGCAGCACGTCCAAGAAGCGCGCCCGGGAACTGGAGGTTTGGCTCATAAGCACAAGGCTAGCCGCTGGCCCTGACAGCGGGAGACGCCTTGGGACCGGCCCGGGAGCCCGCCCGCGGCCGGGCAGGCGCTCCCCTGGCGGCGGCGATATGCAATTCTGGCGGTTTCAAGGCACAATCGAATGAATCCGTGTCAATGGCGAGAGGCAGCAGTGAGCGTCGAAATGTTGGTTTGGGGCTCGCCCCGCCCGGCTTCCCCCGGCCCCTCCACCCTGGCTGGCCCCCGGCTGGGCGCCTGGCTCGGCGCCCGGCTCGGCGCTTGGCCGGGCACACGACAGCGGACCGGGCGGGACCTCTGATGCCGACCATCGCCGCAGCCGCCATCACCGACACCGGCCTGGTCCGGCGTCGCAACGAAGACGCGATTCTGGCCGCCAGCCCCGTCTACGCCGTCGCCGATGGCATGGGCGGGCACGAATCGGGCCAGTTGGCGGCCGCCCTGGCGGTGGCGAAAATGGCCCGCCTGTCCGCCCTGCCCCAGCCGATCGGACGGGCCGATGTCGAGGCGGCCTTGGCCGCCGCCCAGGCGGCGGTCGTCCAGTTGACCCACCGCCCGCACTGCCGCGCCGCCGGCACCACCATCAGCGCCGCGATCCTGGTGGAGCACCAGGGCGAGATCTGGTGGCTGGTGGTCAACCTGGGCGACTCGCGCACCTACCGGCTGTCCGACGGGACCCTCGAGCAACTGTCGAACGACCACTCCGAGGTCCAAGAGTTGGTCGACGCCGGCCGCATCACCCCGGCCGAGGCCCGTTTCCACCCGCGCCGGAACATCGTCACCAAGGCCCTGGGCGCCGGCGTCGAATTCGAGCCCGACTACCGCCTGGTCCCCCTGCGGGCCGGCGACCGCTTCTTGATCTGCTCCGACGGACTCACCGGCGAGGTCTCCGACCACCGCATCATCCAACTGCTGCGGGACAACCCCGACCCGCTCGAAGCCGCCCAATCCCTGGTCGGAGAAGCCCTCCGCCTAGGCGGCCAAGACAACATCTCAGTGATCGTGGCGGACGTCATCGACACCAGGACCTTCCCAACCACCGCCCCGCCACCACCCGCCTCAGGCACTCACGAACCGTGAACAAGGGGACGGTCCCCGCGTTTGTTAGCAGGCGAATCGGGCGCGGCCGGGTTCAGGCCCCGAGGTACCGGCCGCCGCGGGATTTGAGGTACGCCACCATGCGGGTGAGGCCTTTGCGCTGGGCGAGCCTGACCGCCGACGAGCCGTAGAAGTCCGTCGCGTCGACGTCGGCCCCGCGGTCCAGCAGCAGTTCGACGACGTCAAGGTGATTCTTCCGGGCGGCCGCCATCAGCGGCGACTCGTCGGCCCCGAACTGGTTCACGTCCGCGCCCGCGTCGATCAGCGCCCTGGCGGTGGCCGCGTCCCCGTGGTAGGCCGCCCAGATCAGGGCGGTGATCCCGCTGGTCCCCCGGGCGTTGACGTCCGCCCCGTGCTCGATCAGCCTATTGGCCTCAGCCCACCGTTCACGCTCGGCGGCGGACACCAGGTCTTTGCCAAGTTGCGCCGGGTCCGCGACTGACGGTTCCGGCTCTGCCGGGGGTCGCGCGGCGGGCTCCCGCTCCGCCTCGGCGCCTGCCCCGGCCGTCGCCGGCGCCCTGAGATGGGAGTCGACCAGCGCCTTGATCTCGGCCATCTCGGCGTTCACGTCCCGGCACTCCCGCACGAAGCAGCAATTGAACCAATGGCAGTTCCCGCGACCGATCTCCACACCGGCGCGGTCCCGCTCGCCCGGCATGTGGAAGGAGTGCGAGTCACGGATCGGCAGGTCGGGATTGTCGTCGGTGACGAACTTGAGCGCCCCGCCCATGGCCGGTCCCGTCTCCAAGACGGGCAGCAGAACCGTCTCCCGAATGTCGGAGAAGGGGATGTACCACCACTGGCTGAGAACGACGCCTTCAGCCCGCACGCTTATCTCGTTGCCGTAGGCCGAGCACTTCGACACCGCCAGTTCCGCCTGCGCCATGACTGTCTTCTTCTGCTCGGCGGTCATCTTCCGGTCGACCCGCATCTCGGAGGGGACCGAGGGCGCCGGCTCGTTCCTCGGCTTGTCGGCCTCGAGAATCTCCCGGGCCACGTACTTGACCTGGGTCTCGTACTCCCAGATGTTGCTCGGCCGGTCGATCAGCTCGCGCAGGGCCTGTTGGTCGCTCTTCGGGGTCACGATGCCGTGGCGCCCGATCAGCTTGACCAGTCGCCTGGCGCTGTTCCACCATTGGACGTCGCCGCGCCCAGCGGCGCACCTCGCCAGATAGCCCAGCACGGCGTCGCGCGCGACCACCCCTCCGGCCAGCAGCTCGGCCTCCATGGCCTCGGCTGGGCCTTCATCGCCTGACAAGCTCAGGTATCCCGACAGCCTGCGCGCGAGTTGATAGTAGTGATCTGCCGTCTTGGTCGGAGCGGGGGCCGGGGCGGGCGCGGCGGGGGCCGGGGCGGCCGCGGCCGAATCGACCGGCTTGCCGCAGGCGGAACAGAATCGCGCGTTCTCCCGCAGCTTGGCCCCGCAGTGGCGGCAGAACCTGGGAGCCTCCTGGCCAGGAGCGCCGGCCGGGGCGCCTCGCCCAATCTGAACGCTATCGCCCGCGGAAATGTCGTCGCGGGCGATGCCCCGCAGAAGCAGTCCGACGTGATCGCCAACCCCGGCCTGGTCCGCCAGCCTCTTGAAACTCTCAATGCCGGTGACTGCTGACCGCAGAATCCCGCCATCGCGCCGGTGGATCATCACCTCGTCGCCCACGCGGACGGCGCCCAGGGCGACGGCGCCCGTCGCCACCGTCCCGCGCCCCGACACCGAAAACACGTCTTCCACAACCATCTGAAACAACAGCGACATTGCTCAGTCCTTCCTAGATTCCGCCAATTGCTCCAACCCCACCCGCGGCCGCACGTGGCGCCTGGCGCCATGTGCGGTTTGCTCCCCCGGTCACCGCCGCACGTGGCGCCTGGCGCCATGTGCGGTTTGCGGCTCGGGGCGGGTGCTGCCTTGGTGGACGACTCTAGCCAGCGCGCGGCGGCGAGGGGTCTGCTCGGAGCAGACAGATGCGCGGGGCGGGCGCGGTCAGCGCGAGTCGGCTATCGCCTCGTGGTGGTGGATGACCTCGGCCACGATGAAGCTGAGGAACTTCTGGGCGAAGACCGGGTCGAGGCCGGATTGGTCGGCCAGGGATCGCAGCCGGGCGATCTGCTGGGCCTCGCGGCCCGGGTCGGCCGGCGGCAGGCCGGCGTCGGCCTTGAGGTGGCCAACCTGTTGGGTGAACTTGAACCGCTCGGCCAGCAGGTGGACCAGGGCGGCGTCGATGTTGTCGATCGAGGCGCGCAACCCGGCCAGCGGGACGGCGGCCCAGGCGGCCCCAACGTCACCAGCGACCTGGGCGGCCCCGGCGGCATCGGGCGAGGCGGCGGACGCGGCATCGGCGGCGATAATGGCCACGGCGGTCGCGGCCGCGGCGGTACCGGCGGTGGTCGCGGCATCGGCGACGCGCGCGGCATCGGCGGCGCTAATGGCCACGGCGGCGTCGGGGCGACCGGGCAACGTCAGGCCGTCTTCCTGACCGGCGCCGCGCCGCCGGCCTCGGCCCGGCGGTCGCGCGGCACGATCGTCGGGTTGACGTTCTCCAGCACCGCGCCGCGGTCGATCACGACGCGGGCGATGTCCTGGCGCGACGGCACGTCGAACATCAGCGGTTGCAGGATTTCCTCCATGATGGCGCGCAGGCCGCGGGCGCCGGTGCCGCGCATCATCGCCTGCTCGGCGATCGCCTCGATCGCGTCGGCCGTGAACTCGAGGGCCACATCGTCTAGCTCGAACATGCGTTGGTACTGCTTGACGAGCGCGTTGCGGGGCTCGACCAGGATGCGCTGGAGGGATTCCTGGCTCAGCGGCGACACCGTCGCCACCACCGGCATCCGGCCGATGAACTCCGGGATCAGCCCGAACTTGAGCAGGTCCTCCGGGCGCACGTCCTCGAAATCGTCCTCGCCGCCGGCCACATGCAAGGGCGCCCCGAAGCCGATGCCGTGGCGCCCGGCCCGCTGGGCGATGATCTCCTCCAGCCCGGCGAAGGCCCCGGCCAGGATGAACAGCACATTGGTGGTGTCGATCTGGAGGTAATCGGAGGCTTGCGGGTGCTTGCGGCCGCCCTGGGGCGGGACCGACGCGACCGTGCCCTCGAGGATTTTCAGCAACGCCTGCTGGACCCCCTCGCCGGAGACGTCGCGCGTGATGGACGGGCCGTCGGCCTTGCGGGCGATCTTGTCGATCTCGTCGATGTAGACAATCCCGCCCTCGGCCCGCTTGACGTCGCCGTCGGCGGCCTGGATCAGCTTCAACAGGATGTTCTCCACGTCCTCGCCCACGTATCCGGCCTCGGTCAGCGAGGTCGCGTCGGCGATGGCGAAGGGCACATTCAGCATCTTGGCCAGCGTCTGCGCGACATAGGTCTTGCCGCAGCCGGTCGGGCCGATCAGGAGGATGTTCGACTTGGCGATCTCGACCGTTTCGAGGTCGCCCTGGTCGGACGCGCCGGCGCCGCGTGCGGGCGTCCCGGACCGGCCCAGGGCCGGCGGGGCGGCCGGGCGGGTTCCTTTCGCGCGCGGCCCGGCGGCCGGGCCGCCCAGGCCTCGCACCCCGGACGCCGGGCCGGAGGCCGTCTGGCGGGCCGACCGGATTCGCTTGTAGTGGTTGTAGACCGCGACCGACAGCGCCCGCTTGGCGCCGGCCTGGCCGACCACGTATTGGTCGAGGAACTCGAAGATCTCCTTCGGCTTGGGCAGTTGGGCCTCGGCCGGGCCGGTCTTCGGTTGAAGCTCCTCAGCGATGATCTCGTTGCACAGTTCGATGCACTCGTCGCAGATGTAGACCGAGGGGCCGGCGATGAGCTTGCGCACGTGCTTCTGCGACTTGCCGCAGAACGAGCACTTCAGCAGGTCCGCGGCACCATCGGAGATCATCGGCATGTGGATTCCTTTCGGCCTGCGGGGAAGATCGGCTCCCATGGTAGCGCGAGTTGCCCGGCCCGCGCCCAAATGCGCGCGGCCGCCGGACCACCTGCGGGCGGACGGCGCCGGGCGCGAAAACTGAGTCAAGCTCAGCCACGGCGCCAGGCGCCGTGGCTGGTCGGACGCCGCATGGCAGACCCCGAAGATGGAGGCACGTCCGTTTAGCGAGGCCCGCCGACCGCCGGCCCGTCGCGCGGCGCCAAGGGCCGCGCCTGCGCGAAAACTGAGTCAAGCTCAGCCACGGCGCCAGGCGCCGTGGCTGGTGGGTGCGCGGGGAGGGGCGGACGGGTCCGGGGAGCGTCCGAGCTATCGGGCGGCGCCGCGCGAAAACTGAGCGGCGGCGTCGTTCCGGCGGAGCGAACCCGGGTTCGCGCACTCGCGCTGACCTGCGGCGGCGCTGCCATTCCCACAGTTTTCCCCAGGCTGCCAACAGGTGTCAACAGGTGCCTGTGGACAAGTCGCCGGGCGCCTGCCCGGTCAGGATGAGGCCAACCAGTACACCAGGCAGACGGCCACGATCGAGACCAGCACGCCGGCCAGTTTGATCCCACCGAGTATCCACACCACCATGACCGCCGCGTCCCCGCCCTCGGCGCGGCCCTCCAACGCGGCCTGTTTGATCTGCTTGCGGGCGCTCGCGGCCGTCGCGAACGCCCGACCGAGCAGGAACAAAGAGCCCAGGAACACCGCCAGCCCTATCCCAAAGGCCACCTTCAAGGGGTCACTGTCCCACCGGGAGGCGGACAGGCCCGACCCGACGAAGAAGATGACTCCCAAGATCAGGTCGAAACCAGCGCTGATCGCCAGGAAGACGACCGCGTCCTTGGCCTTGCGGTTCAACGGCGGCTTGATGACGACCGGCGAATAGACGTACGGGACTGGATAGGCCGGGGCGCCGGCCGGCGGATAGGCCTGACGGGCCGGGGCTGGCTCGGGCGGCGCCAGGTAGGTCGGCGCCGGCGCCGCGGCCGCCGGTTGGTCGCCCGCCCATGGCGCCGACTGGGCCGATTCGGGCGCCGCCCAGGCCTGCCCATCCCAATACCGCGGCGGCCCGTTCCCGCTCGGATCCTGGTACCAACCTGGCGTCGGGGCGGCGGTCATGGCCAACAATTGAACCACAGCACCGTGCCCTGCGGCGGAACTGGCGGGACCGGGCGCGGGACTGGCCGGGCGCTGGGAGGCGGGGCGGCGGCATCGGGCGTCTGGCCGTCTGACCGGGGCGGACGCCCTGAAGTGGGATAATAGAGGGGTGCCTGCCACCAGCGCTCCGGTCGAGTCGCCCTACTTGGCCTTCGACCGGCGGACCTGGGCGGACCTGGCAAGTTCGACTCCGCTGCCGCTGACGGCCGAGGACATCGCCCGCATCAAGGGGATCGGGGACGAGATCTCCCTGGCCGAGGTCGACGCCATCTATCGCCCGCTCAGCGCGCTGCTGAACCTGCACGCCCACGCCTCCCACTACCTGCACGACGTGCGCGGCATGTTTCTGCGCGACTCGACCACCCGGACGCCTTACGTGATCGGGATCGCCGGGTCCGTGGCGGTCGGCAAGTCGACCGTGGCGCGCCTGCTGGTCGAGCTGATGGCCCGCTGGCCGGACACGCCGCGCGTCCAACTGCTGCCGACCGACGGGTTCCTCTACCCCAACGCCGAACTGGCCCGGCGCGGCCTGATGGACCGCAAGGGTTTCCCGGAGTCCTACGACCGCCCGGCCTTGCTGCGCTTTCTGGCCAAGGTCAAGGGGGGCGCGGCCGAGGTCGAGGCGCCTTTGTACTCGCACCTGCATTACGACTTGGTGCCGGGGCGGACCACTCTGGTAACCCGCCCGGACGTGTTGATCGTGGAGGGGCTGAACGTGCTCCAGGCGGCCCGCACCGACCGGGGCGGCGGCGACGAGTTGGTCGTGTCGGACTTCTTCGACTTCTCGATCTACGTCGACGCCGAGGAATCCCACATCCGGCAGTGGTACCTGAACCGCTTCCTGGCCCTGCGCGACACCGCCTTCACCAACCCCGAGTCGTACTTCCACCGCTACGCCTCGATGTCCACCGAGGACGCCGTCGCTTTCGCCGGGGGCGTCTGGGACACGGTCAACTCGCCCAATTTGGAGTGGAACATCTTGCCGACCCGCTCGCGGGCCTCGCTGATCCTCCACAAGGGGCCGGACCACCTGGTCGAGAGCATCTTCCTACGCAAGACCTGACCCGGGCGGCGGGCGCGGCCCCGGGGGCAGGGCTCAGGGCCAGGTGACCTCGATCCGCCCGGATTCCAAGACCCGGGCGCCCAGCCCGGCCAGGTCCGGCAACTCGGCCAGACGGTTCGGCCCGCCCAGTTCGCCTGGCCCGCCCGGCCGCCCGCCCACGGCGATGAGTTTGGCCCCGGCCGTCAGCGCCGCCTCGATCCCGGCCAGGGAATCCTCCAGCACCAGGCAGTCCGTGATCGCCACGCCCAGGGCGCGGGCCGCCGCCAGGTACCCGTCCGGCGCCGGTTTGCCCGCCGCGACGTCCTCCGCGCAGACCGCCACGGCCGGCATGGCCAGCCCGGCCGCCGCCATCCGGATTTCCGCCAAGGGCCGCGACGCCGAGGTCACCAGCGCCACTTTGGCGCCGCTTTGACCGCCGCCGATGCCGTGCCACAAGTCCCGCGCGCCCGTCACCGGTGAGATTCCCTCGCGCAGGGCCATCTCTTGATCCTGCAGTCTTTGGGCGGTGGCGGCCGGGTCCGGGTCGGCTGGATCGAAGCGGGCGATGGTCTCGTGCGGCCGCCTGCCGTGGGCGAAGGCCAGCACTTGACCGATGTCGAGCCCGCGCCCGGCGGCGTAATCCGTCCAGACCTTGGTGACCGCCGCGCTCGAATCCACCACGGTCCCGTCCATGTCCACCAGCAACGCCCCGACCTCCACCGCCCGGCTCCCCGCCGACCCACCCGCCAACTCGCCCACTGACCCACCCGGCGGCCCGCCCATTGACTCGCCGCCCGACCCGCCCACCGACTCGCCCGCTGATTCGCGCGCCGCGCCGCCCACTGACCCGCCCACCGACTCGCCCGCCGGGCCGCCCACTGACCCGCCCG
>JAIROU010000204.1 GCA_031257375.1 Bifidobacteriaceae bacterium | reverse complement strand
CAGTCTGTCAACACCACCGACAGCGCCGTCCGCATCACCCACGCGCCGACCGGCCTGGTGGTCAGCTGCCAGAACGAGAAGTCGCAGCTGCAGAACAAGGAGCAGGCCCTGCGCATCCTGCGCGCCCGGCTGCTGGCCCTGCGGGCAGAGGAGGCCGCCGCCGCCGCCGCCGACCAGCGCCGCTCCCAAGTCCGGACGGTCGACCGCTCGGAGCGCATCCGGACCTACAACTACCCGGAGAACCGGATCGCCGACCACCGCACCGGCTTCAAGGCTTACAACTTGGATCAGGTGCTGGACGGCGACCTCGGGCCGGTCATCGACTCGGCAGTGGCGGCCGACGCGGCGGCGCGTTTGGCCGCCGGGAGCGGATCGGACCGCTAGCGGCGCAGGACCGCGCGGGCGAGGGTGTTCCCCAATTGTTGGACCACTTGGACTATGACGATGATGACGCCGACCGCCGCCCAGGTGACGTAGTCGTTGTAGCGGGCGAAGCCCTCGCGCAGGGCGAAGCTGCCGAGGCCGCCGCCGCCGATCGCGCCCGCCATGGCTGAGAGGTCCACCACGCCGACGAACAGATAGGTGTAGCCCAGGATCAGCGGCGCCAGCGCCTCGGGGATGAGGATGCGGAAAAGAATGTGCAGGCGGGACGCGCCCATGGCGCGGCCCGCCTCGATCACGCCCGGGTCGGAGTCGATCAGGTTTTGCTCGACTATCCGGCTGGTCGCCATGGCGCAGGCGATGATCATCGGGAAGGTGACCGCCTTGGTGCCGATGGTCGCGTGCATCACCGCCACCGTCAGCGGTCGCACCGCGGTGATGAAGATGATGAACGGGATCGGCCGGATGAAGTTGACCAGCAGGTTGCCGATCGTGTAAATCGTCCGGTTGGGGAGAATGCCGCCCTTCCGGGTGGCGAACAGGGTGATCCCCAGCACCAGGCCGAGCAGGCCGCCGATCAAGATGGTCGCCCCGACCATCTGGCCGGTCTGGGCGATCGCCTCGAGCAAGTTGCGGGTCGCGTTGGAGCTCCATTCGTTGCGCTCCGGCACGGCCGACAGCGCCGCGGTTGTGATGCCCGATGCCGTCATTTCACACCCCTCTCAGGTCCGGGAGCAGGGGTTCTATCGGGTGGGGGGACGCTCGTGGGAGACCCGGCGGCATCGTCACCGGCGGCCTGCCCGGCGGCATCGTGACCGGTGGCCCGCCCACCCGCGCCACCGCCTGGGGCCGCCCGACCCATCAGCACGCCCCACAGCGGGTCGGGCCTGGGGTTCGCCGCCGTGCCCAGGTCGGCGATCCTCGACCCTTGCGCGGCCAGGCGGCCGAGCACAACGTCGATCTCGGCATCGGGACCCGTCAACTCGATGGCCACCGAGCCGAACGGCCGCTTCTCCACCTCGGTGATGGAGCCGTAGACGATCGCCGCCTTGACGCCGGTCCCGTCCGTCGCCGCGGTCAAGGCGAAACCGCCGGCCTCGGTGTCGGTGATGGTGACCAGGGCCAGCCGGCCCGGATAGCGGACGTGCAGGCGCGCGAGCGTGGCCGGGTCGGGGCGATCATGCAGGGCCGTCTGGACGAAGCGCTGGGTGGCCGGGTGGCGGGGGTTGGCGAAGACGTCGTAGGTGCGCCCCTGCTCGACCACCCGGCCGTTCTCCATCACGGCCGTCCGGTCGCAGACATATTGCACCACGCTCATCTCGTGGGTGATGATCACAATGGTTACGCCGAACTCGTCGTTGGCCCGCACCAGCAGGTCGAGCACGTCGCGGGTGGTCTCCGGGTCGAGGGCGCTGGTGGCCTCGTCGGCCAGGAGGATGGACGGTTTGGCGGCCAGCGCGCGGGCGATGCCGACGCGCTGCTTCTGCCCGCCCGAAAGCTGCGCCGGATAGGCCAGGGCTTTGTCGGGGATGCCGACGAAGTCGAGCAGTTCGGCCGTTCGCGCCAGCCGGTCCGCCTTCGACCAGTCGGCCAGTTTCAGCGGATAGGCCACGTTGTCCCGGACCGTCCGCGCGGTCAGCAGGTTGAACTGTTGGAAGATCATCCCGATGCCGCGGCGCAGGTTTCTCAGCTCGCCCTCTTTGAGCGAGCCGACGTCGCGCCCGTCAACTGTCAGCCCGCCGGAGTCCGGGTCGATCCGCTCGAGCGCGTTGACCAGGCGGACGAGCGTCGACTTCCCGGCGCCCGAATAGCCGATGACGCCGAACACCTCGCCGGGGTTGATGCTGAGGGTGACGTGGTCGACGGCCCGGACCGTCGAGCGTTTGTCGCGGAAGGTCTTCGAGACGTCGCGGAAATCGATGATCGGGGCTGTCGAAGCGTCCATTGAACTACTGGCTCCTGTGGCGGTGGCGACTTGGCGGCGCGGCGGCGACCGGCGCGGAGGGGTGCGTGGCTGGCGGCCGCCGGTCGCTGGCGGCGCCACCGGGCGGGATGGCGCCGTGCGACCGGCGGCCGCCAGCGTCCACTCTAAACGCTGCCGGGCCTACCGCGTCGTCACCCGTTGGCCCGTTGCTGGGCCTCGGTGTCGGCCAGGA
>JAIROU010000171.1 GCA_031257375.1 Bifidobacteriaceae bacterium | reverse complement strand
CTGGTCCCAGTTGGCCGGTTCGCCCAAGGTGGTCCGCTGGGAGGGTCCCACCGAGCTCGACACCCTTGAGTCGTATTACTTTGTCGATAACGCGGACTACTACAGCGGCACCACGCCCGCCGACGGGTTCACCCGCGGCCTGATTCAGGTGCAATTGAACGGCGTGATCGAGGACCGGTATGGTTACGGCGCGATGCAAGGAGCCGAGGATCGCTTGCTCGCCACCGCCCCGGACGGCTCCGGGCTGGTCTTCACCCCCTTCGTGGAGGAAGGCGGTGGGGTGTACTTCGCCTATTTCACCGGCTCTGAGACGGGCGACTTCCCCATCACCGTGACCTTCGACGGCCAGCGGGTGCGCCTCGACGGCGATTCGGCCGTCGCCCGTCTGGTGGAGCCGCCAGACCACTCCGGGGCCGCGGACGGCCAGTCCTCGGCCAGCGTCGACCCCGACCATGGCTACAGCCCGGTGTCGGCCTCGGACCCGCCCGCGCACCCATACCTGGATCAGTCCGAGCACAAAGAGGTCGAAGTCGTGATCGAGCCGGTCGGGGGCCTCAGGCCGGTTGTCCAAGGGCTTAGCTGGGCGCCCGCGCCGGATGACCAATTCGGCGGCGAGGGCCTGTTCGACGTGCTCGGGTTTGATGGCGGCTACGGCGCTTGGGACTCCCATTACCGCGCCACCTTGAAGATCGGCTCAACGCTGCCCGGCGCCAGGCGGATCATCGTCAGCTACCAAGGCGCCGCGGCCGAGCCGATCGAGATCCCGAACGCGGACGACCCGTCGACCACCGTCTTGGACCTGGAGTTTGGGCCGCGGCTGCTGAGCCCGGCCGATTCGACGGTGGTGGTCTATCCGTCCGAGCCGGAGGACTCCCCGGACGACCCGCTCGACCAGCCGGACGGCCTGGCCGTCCCCCAGCCGGTCGGCGGCGACTATCAGGTGGTGGTGACCGGCTGGTCGGAAGACCGCCGGTATCGCGGCGTGCCGGAACGCGGCCTGCTGCGCGACCATCCGTATGGCGCCTTCGAGCTTCAATTGGTCTCCTCGCCGTACGGCGCCTGCGGTTTCTTGGAGGACGGCCAGGACCCCGATGAATGGCCGGAGCAGAACTATGCGACCGTCCCGGTCGGCGCCGATGGCCGGGCCACGATCAACGTCCACGGCTTCGCGCCCGGCACCTGCGTCCTGGTGGTGCAGGATTGGTTCTCGTTCACTGACGCCTACACAAACTTCGCCGGTTCGCCCAAGACCCTGCGCTTCGTCGCGGCCGATGTCGGCCTGGACCGCCCGGAGACCTGGTTCACGGTCTCGTCGGCCGCCGTCCCGGCGGACGGGAACACGACCGGTTCGGTCACCGTCCACCTGGTCGATCCCGCCGGCGGGCCGCTGGACGATCAGGCCAGCCTGCTCGAGGCCTGGGGGCCGGCCGACTCGGAAATCAGCGTCGGCCCGTTCGAATCCCAAGGCGACGGCCTCTACCAGGCCTTCTTCACCGGCGCCAAGCCGGGCGACCACCTGATCGCGGTCAAGGTCTCCGGCTTGCGGGTGGGCGTCAAGGCGGACGGCGGCAACGCCTTGGCCCATCTCACGGCGGCCGGACAGCGGGTCGGTGACGAGGAACGCTCTTGGGCCTCGATCACCGCCGAGCCCGGCCAAGCCGGGGTCTGGGGCCTGCCCGGGGCGACGGCCGCGGATTACGGCCAACAGAGGATCACGACCAACGTGCTGGACGCCGACGGCCGACCGGTCACCGGGGCGGCCGACAAGCTGACCGTGGTGGCCGCCCCGGCCGATCCGGGAGGAGCCCTGGGCTATTCCAACGGCGGCCTTTTCGAGTGCGCCGAAGCCCTGGTCGAGGGCGCCTGCGCGGATGGCGTTTACACCATCGACGTTTATTCGGGCGCCGCGGTCAATCGCGCCCTGAACGTGGTCTACCAGGACGGCCCGGCTGACTTCGCCCTGTCGAACCGGGACGCCCCCCTGCCCGGGTCGAAGCAGTTGGCGGCCTTGTTCACCGCCGCCCCGGCCAGCGGCGGCCACTCGGAGCTCGAGGTCAGCCCGACCGGCCCGCTGGCGCCGGGCCAGGCGTTCACGGTCACGGCCAAACTGCTGGACCGGTTCGGCAACCCGGTGGAGGGCGTGCCGGTCACATTCGCGATGTTCGGTGATTCCTCCCCGGCCGCCAGGATCGTGGGCGGCCAAACCGACCATGACGAGGAGATGCACTTCATCACGGTTGATTCGTCAGACACCGGCTCGGCCAGCGCCCAGGTGAACGCTTTTCTGGCCGGCGAGCAAGAGATCGAAGTCTGGTTCGGGACCGATCAGGACGGCGACTACATCGGCTACACCACCTTGACCTGGAGCTGGCCGCCCGGGCCGGCGGTCGACACATCCAAGTCGACGGTTGTGATCACGCCCTCCGACCCGCCGAACGACCCGTCCGCCGCGGCGTCCCCGATCGCGCTGGAGGATTCCTACCAGATCGAGATCACCGCCTACGCCGCCGACGGGGTGACGCCGGCGCCGGGCGTGAGGGTGTCGATGAGCATGATGACGGTGAGCTCGGCCTGGTTCTGCGACGTGTACCCCGACCGGGTCCTGGCCGATGGTTCCACCCAGACCGGCCACGGCTCGTGGACGACCGACGCCCAGGGCAAGGTGCGCCTGACCGCTTCCAGCAATTACGCCGCCCACCCGGGCCGGACCACGGTTTGCATGGTCAACTTCTACGTCGCCAACCAGGTCGTCCCCCGCTTGGGCCACGACGAGTGGGACTCGCCGTTGCCCGACTACCTGATGTGGCTGTCGCCGCTCAACTGGTCCGACTCGTACACCCACTACGAGGTTTCCGATGCCGACGTGGTCGCGGGCGGTTCCGACTCCGGGACCATACAGGTTCAGTTGTACTCCCAGACCGGCCCGGCCCTGATCGACCCGTCCAAGCTGACGGCCTCGGCCCCGCCCGGCTCCGGCCTGAGCATCGGCGGTTTCACCAATGCCGGGTCTTGGGCCGACGACGGCCTGCCGCTGACCGGCCAGTTCGAGGCCTCCTTCACCGGCGTCAAGCCCGGCGACTGGCCGATCGAAGTCTTTTACGACGGCCAGCCGTTGAGCGTCAGGAGCGGCCGCAGCGGGATCGCCCACCTGATCGCCGATCCGACCTCGCCGGGCGTCCCGGCGGCGGACCAATCGACCGCCGCCCTGACGCGGACGGGCGGGCAGCTGGCGAACCATGACGCGCCGGGTCTGGCGCCGTCCGACTGGGGGCGCCAAACGCTGACCGTGCGCCTGGCGGACGGCGACGGCCGGCCGGTCGTGGACGCGGCGGCGGACCTGGCGGCGGCGGCATCGGCGGACGACCCGCTCGACGGCATCGGACTCTACTTCGGCGGCGGCGGCGTGTTCGCCTGCGCCCAGGCCCCGGTCGCCGGCCAATGCCCGTCCGGCGTCTACAGCCTGGAGGTTTACTCGTCCAAGGCCGGCCTGAGGGATGTCGAGGTGGTCTACGGCGCCGGGACGGCGGCCGAGTTCACCGTCCTGACGCCGGCCGGGGACCCGTCCTTGGCGACCGTCTTCGCCGTCCCGCCGCTGGACCACGCCGCCTCGACCGTGGTGATCAGCCCGTCCACGCCCGGCGACGACCCGGACGACCCCTCGGACGAGCCCGACTCCCTGCCTGACACGCTGGCCTGGGGCCAGACCTACACCGTCCAGGCGACCGCCTGGGACGCCGGGCGCCACAACCGCGTGCCGGGGGTCGAGATCTCGGCCCGGTTGGTCGACCAAAGCTACCCGACGCGGCGGTGCCACGGGGCCGAACTGCGCGCCGGCGGCCAATCGGGCCAGCCCCTGCGCCTGATCACATCGGCCTTGGGCCGGGTCGAGTTCACGGTCCACGCGACCTCTCCGACAACTAAGTGCAAGCTGCAGGTTTGGACCGATGACTCATACCGCTCGGATGTGACCCACCAGTTCTCCGGCTCGGGGCGGGATCTGAACTGGTTCCAGCCCGACCCGGACCCGCGGGCGAGCCAGTACGAGGTCGACCAGGACCCGGTGACGGCCAACGGTTACGACTTCGGAACCATCCGGGTGCAGATGGAGGCGGCGGTCGGCCGGTCCACGCTGCCGGTCGAGATCGATCCGGCCGCTTTGACGGCCTGGGCGCAAGACCCGGACAGCGGCCTTGAGATCGGCCCGTTCACCTATGAGTCGATCAGCGGCTATTACGGCGGCGGCGTGTACGTGGCCCAATTCAAAGGCCTCCGGGCGGGGGACTGGACCATCAACGTGGCCTGGGACGGCCACCTGTTGACGGCCGTCGAACCGGCGGTGGCGGTGGCGCATTTGGTGGCCGGGGACGTCCCGGCGGCCGACCCGGCCCGGTCCTCGGCCGTCGTGGCGGGGTACGCCCCCAGGGCCACCTACGCGGACACCCTGGCCGACTACGCCGCTTGGGATGATCGCTATTTCGACACCATCAGGGTCGAGTTGCTCGACGCCCAGGGCAACCCGGTCGAAGGCGCCAGCGGCGCCCTCTGGGTGAGCTTGGCCGCCGCCGACCCTTATGGGCCGGACAGCTACTTCGCCGGGTCGGTCGCCCACATCGATCAGCCCGGCCTGTTCCAAGAGATCGAGGCCGGCTCCTACGAGGTCTCGGTGGCCTCCTTCAAGCCCGGCACCAGGCAGTTCAAGGTCACGTTCGCGGCCGGCGACCTGACGTTCGACCTGCTGGGCGCCGACGATCCGGCCACCACCAGCCTGCCGGCGCTGTTCCGGGGGCGCGCGGCCAGCCTCGAGCGCTCGAAGCTGGCGGTGGTCCCGTCGACGCCGGGCGACGACCCGAGCGATCCGGCGGACCCGCCGGACGGCCGCCCGGACCGGCTGGAGGCGGGCCAGGCCTACGAGATCTGG
>JAIROU010000137.1 GCA_031257375.1 Bifidobacteriaceae bacterium | reverse complement strand
TCTTCCGATCTGACAGCACAACGGGGGACCGGCTCGGTTCGGCCAATGGCATTTCGCCCTCACCCCCACCGAGCGGAAAACACTTGGGGCAAGTCAACGGGTCCATCCAGGTGGCATGTACGCGGTGGACGTAGTGCGCCAGGCGGTCGCGCTCTCCAGCGACGTCAAAGCGAAGCTTGACGGCTTTCGCGACCGCTTCGCAGTCCTCGAAGAATGACTGCTCAAGAATCCTGCCGTCGCCCCGCTTGGCGCGCACATGGATCGCTGTGACGAGTACCGGCGGCGACGGCGGCCGCCATTTCGCCCTATTACCGGGGCGGGCGTTTGCCTGCTTGACGACCTTGTTACCCATCTTGCGGAAGGTGGTCATGGTCGCGGTGATCGGGACCAGGTAGACATGGCGGGTGTCATCCGCCCAAACGTCGTCTGCCGACCAGCCATTTGGCAGACTCATACGTATTCCAGGGGCGTCCTTGTCCAGGATCCCAGGAATCCACTGGCATGTGCCCATCTCCTCGGCGCCGATAACGCGCTGGACCAGCATCTCGGAGTAGGTTTCGTAGCCGATGATCAGACAACGATCATCCCGGTCTATCTCTTCTTCCCGCATGATCTGCCGCACGCACCAGGCATACCGATCGACGTAGTATTGGTTCGCGAACAGCAACTCGGCCTCGTAAAAGGCGTCCAGATGCACCTTCGAGCCGATTCTGGCATGGGCGTGGCCAAGGCGGCAGCCCGGCCCCTCCGGATCTTGGATATCAGCCTTCAGCACATGCTTGGCGGCCCGGTCGAATAGTGTCCGGCTCGATCCCGGCGTCGCCAGAACCTTCAAGTCAAAGGGCACCATGGTGACGGGCTTCGGCTGATCCGCATCCGGACCAGCAGTTGGCCGGCGGGCCAGGACGCGGGTCAACTCGTTGGTCAGCGGAGAACTGATGCCGCCGCCCACCGAGCGCGCCGACATCAGCTTCAGCTGCGCCGAGATGGCTGCTCCCAGCCCCGCGTCCGGCAACCACCATTCATCGCCAGGCCCATTCCCGACCAGGTACACCTGACTCTCGTTGAGCGCGTTATTGATACCGTCGCGGTCGAAGAACATGACCAACACCCGGACCAGGCTGCGAAACTGGTACTCGTCTCGGACGCGGATCGCGACATGGGTGTTCTCCCTTTCCGAGAGCCACAACAGAACGGCTTTGCACAACGCTTCGACCCGGGCCGCATCCAATCCGGAGGCGTCGAACACCGCGATATGGGTCCCGGCCCACCACTCCGAGGCGTCGCGGGCACGAGCGGCCAGAGCGCTAACCCAGGCGATCTTCTGTTGACCAGTGGTCGGCGGCGTTTTTCCTAGCTCCCTGCGAAACTCTCTCCAACCGCTCTCGTTCGAGTCGGACACCTCAACCGCTGTGATGTCGTGGTCGGGCTCCAAGTGCAGATCAACGTCAGCGTGGGCTAATGGCCGTTCCGGCGAGTCGCGCAAACTCATCGGTATCAAGAGCGAGTAGCGGGTCCCTGGCGTCGCCCCGATCTCAGCCGCGTCCGTCAGGCCAAGCTGGTCCACGTCATCGCCGCTGCTGCAATACGTCTCCCTGCCGCCACCAATCCGGTTGGTCGTGACGCCCATGGCTCCGTCCATCCCCGCCAGCAATGAGTCAAACAGCGCCAGGCCGTAGTGGTTCACCACGTTGATCGAATTCTTCGAGCTTTCGCGCCAATCCTTCCGCTGATCCTTCGTTGGATCGCAAAAGCCACGCAATTCTGTGAGGCTGAGGAACTTGCCCTCGGCGCGGCCGTCCTGAAACGTGCCCGGGATCCCCTTGGCGCCGCAGTCGGCCAGCTTGACCTCGAGGTACTGCTGGACGGCCTCGCGCCGTTGTTGGCGGGACATGACGTCTTCGAGGTTTCGCACCCACCGGGCGGGTTCGGACTCGATGAGGGGCGGATCGATAGGCTGGCCGCCCAGGTGCTTGTCTTGACGCTCCAGCAAGTCATCACTCGAACAATCACTCAGCGGATCCCGGTCCAGATCCGGCTCCCGCGCGATGTTGATCAGCCGGCGGTTGTCCCGCCCGCGGAAATACTGCGGATATGCCTTCCGCAACAAGCTGTTCGTCCATGACAGGCCCCTGTCGTGGACGCGCAAAGCCAGGACGCCACGGCCTGGCCGCCCTTCGGAGCCGGCATGAAGGACAACGTTCTCCGTAAGCTGCAACAAGCCATCGGCTATGTCGAGAACGTCCGCCTCGAGCTGGCCGATGCGTTCTAGCCACCGCCGCAGCCACTCATCCGGCGTCATGGGTTTCGTCACGCGCTCGTGCCGTTCTTGAATGTCGATCCCCCGGTCGAACGCCGCCCACAACAAGAAGGCCAAGACCGGCCAATTCGCCAGGCGTTTGAAGACCTCTGATCCCTCCAACACGCTCCTCTTGTGCCCGACGCGCCATTCCCGGGCCGGATTGGGATCCGATCGGTCGCCGAAACCGAAGATTAGGCGGGAACAGGCCTCGAACAGCACCTTCACCGTCGGTGGTCATCCCATGCGTCAGCCACCTGAAAATCCCGATCACCGTTGGGCGCCCAATGCAGATCGAACTTGGACTGGTCGGCCGACCCGATCAGTTTCCCAACCGGGTGGGCGAAGGTGACACAGGTGTCCCGGTCTAGAGAAAGCATGGGCAGCACCCGCCTGGATTGGCCCGCCCAGCGCCGATCAGGATTGCGATCGTTTGGAAACAAGGTGTCACGATTCTTGATTCGTCCACGCCAATCCTCGGGAGCGAGCAACGCCTTGACCCTCGCGACCATGGCCTCGGGCGGCTGGCCGTCATCGCCGAAGTCCAGCTCCAGGTTGCAACGCTGAACAAAACCATCGCGGTCGTGGTTCTGCAACCAGTTGAACAAGTGCGCCAGATTCAGCAGAGTCGCATTGGTGACGGTCACCGCAAAGGTCGGCACCGGGGGGAACCCCTGTTTATCCAGCTGAGCCAAGACGTTCAAGTAACTGGGCACAGTGCCGTCAATCTGGTACTTCGGCGTGACCATCGCACCTCTTCGGGGGAGTGTGTGGCGGCTGCGGTACCTGGGGCGGACCGCAGAGCCGCACGGACGCGGGACAACCAGAAGCGTACACGCCTGGCCACGGCGCTGTCACCAGCACAAGCGAACGGCCTACACCGGCGACAGCCGCCCGGCGATCGCCCGGCAGACCTTGTCGATCCCGCCGGCGGCCAGTTCGGGGAACAAGGAAGGCTCGGTCAACTCGAGCTCCAACAGGACCGGGGCGCCGTCGTCGCCCTGAATCAGGTCCGCCCGCGCGTACAAGAAGGGCCGCAGCGGGTCGCCCAAGGCCTCCATGGCGGCGGCGATGGCGCTGGACGCCACCAACAACTCGCCATCGGTCGGCTGGTAGCCGCCCTCGAGGGTCTCGGTCTGGTAGATCCGCCCGGTCAGGACCGGCCCGCTGAGCATCGCGTTCTTGCGCACGGCGTAGGCGTAGCTCCCGTCGAGGAAGACCATCGAGGTCTCGCCCCGGGTGTCGACCGAGGGCAGGTAGCGCTGCAGCAAAACCGACTGACCGGCATCGAGCAACTTCAGAGCGTGGGCGATGGCCTGGCCGCGCGCGTAGGAGTCGTTGGCCGTGTAGCGCCCGGCGCCGATCGACCCGGCGGCGACGGCCGGTTTGAGCACGAAGTCGCCCAAGGCCGGCATGCGGGTGTGCAGGCCGCGGGCGCGCAGCTGGGCCGATGGCTCCAGCCAGGTGGTGGCGACCACCGGCACGCCGCGCCTTTGCAGGTCCGCCAGGTAGTGCTTGTCGGTGTTCCACTCCAGCACCGGCGCCGGGTTGGCCAGGCGTGGGACCGACCGCGCCCAGGCCAAGAACTCGTCCCGCCGGTCGGCGTAATCCCAGGTCGAGCGGACCACCGCCAGGTCGTAGGCGTCCCACTCGACCGCCGGGTCGTCCCAGGTCACAGCCTCGGCGGTGATCCCCATCGAGACCAACCGCGGCACCAGCACGGCATCGTAGGGGTCGAGCGCGGGGAACTCGCGGCACGTCACCAAGGCGACCTTGGGCTGGCTGGACAATTGGGCTCCTTCGCGGGCGGCTGGCTTCCAGGATTGGTCACCGGCCAGCATACGCTTTGACACGGACGTAAACGCGACCTAATGTCTGAGTCAGGAGTTCGCCTCACTCTGATAGACCGGATGTCTCAGCCGTCGCCTCCCCAGGGCTTCGCTTTTGACCGCCACGTGGTACGGAAGACGCCGGGCCAGCCAAAACACCAATGGCTGTGGCCCCCCTCGCAGCTTCCAACCATCCGAAGGCGGTGAGCCCAGGTGGGCCAAATCACCACGAAACGTCGCATCTACCTCGGCTCGGAACTCGTCAGCTCGGTCGGCCGGTTCCCCAGCCAGATCGACTTCGATGACGACGATGACGACCGCCCGCCCGCCGCGCACGACCTCGGCTTGACCGCCCGCCTCGCCCGCACCGCCCAGCGCGGCGTGCTCGACTACATCTCGATTGACGACACGCTCGCGGGCAACCCGCCCTTCTCCGGCCGCCGCCGGGGCGGCCTCGACCCGATCCGCCTGGCCACCCGCCTGGCCGGGGCGACCGAGGGCGTCGGCCTGGTGCCGATCGTCCGCTCCTCCTGGGTCGAGCCCTCGTCCCTGCTCGAGGCCCTGGTCGCCCTCGAGATCGCCTCGCACGGCCGGCACGGCTGGGAACTCCAACTGCTCGACCACTCCTCGCCCAAGGCCCATTCCGGCGAGTTGCTGAGCGCCATCGTCCAAGACGTCTGGTCCCCTGACGAGCCACGGACCAAGCTGGCGGCGGCCGCCCGGGCGCTGCGCGCCCAGCGCTTGAGCGCCCGTCGCCGTCCGACCAAGGCTGACGCCAACCCGCGCCCGGCCGGTTCGCACGGCCCGGCCGCCGGGCGCCCCAGCCAGTCCAGCGGTTCGCACGGCCCCGGCGACCGCTCCGGCCCGGCCGGGGCGCCGCTGCGGCGCCCGACCTTGGTCATGCGCGCCGACACTCCCCCGTCGGCCGCCTTGGCCGCCGAGAGGGCCGACGTCATCCGCATTTCGGCCGCCTGTTTGGACGATGCCGCCGCCAAACGTGACAGCCTCCAGTCGGCCGCCGCTCAGGCCGGCCGTCAGCCGGACGCCATCAAGGTGATGGTCGACCTGACGGTCACCCTGGCCACCGAGCCCTCG